>NZ_BRYH01000024.1:0-4142 GCF_054772055.1 Lacrimispora brassicae
CCAGCCCAGGACGGGAACGTAGCCAGGACAGAAAGACCGGAAGCCACCGGGATAGCACCGTAACGCTTGATAGAATTAATAACCTTCATCACTTCTTCACCTCCTCAGGAACATTGATAGAAACCAAATTTACCCGGTTACTCACCGGATTATAATCCAACTCAGCAGTAACATCTGAGTAAGGAACAATAGAAGAGTAGCGCCCGAAATCCTCAGCATTCACATACAGCCGGAGAGTATCCAGGCCTTGAGCAAGACCAAGCACATAAAACACCTGAGAGGGATCCTTAAAACCCTGCCTTCTTTCCGTACCTACAAACTTAAACAAACCAGCAACCAACATAATGAAACCTCCTTTTTATATGTACAAATAATAGTTATCAACCAAACGTTCGATATCTTCAAAGAAAAGATTTTCCTCATCACCGTCATCCCACCTGACACCATACCAGTCATCTGATGGATCATAATCCAACACAGTAAAATGACGAACTATACCATTTAAAACCGCAGGATACTCTTTACCAATTACAAGCCTTCCAAACATATGTAACCCTCCTTTTTCAACCCTTTATAAGGTGTCTACCTATCGCCACGCAAAAACGATCATCCGCCCTCCATTCCTGCAACCGCAATACCCGCTCCATCGTATGGGCAAGATCAGCACAGGACCTCGACACAAACAACAAAAAATGATATAATTGTTAGTTATGATATCCACTTGAATTGAACATAATAGCCAGTGGATATCCACTAACAAAATATATCACCATATCCACGCAATGTCAAGTGGATATCCAAAAAAGAAAGGGACAAATCCATGCAAGCGCACAAAAACAAAGCTTATCCATTACGAATACCCGAAGATATCAAAAAACAATTAGAAGAAATTGCAGACAAAAATGACCGCTCATTAAACCAGCAAATACTATACATCCTAAAGCAGTACCTGATTCAATACAATGAACTAGCTAAATAAATTTGCCAATGTCATCCGACTATATCAAAGTAGGGGTTAAAAACGTAGCCTCCTCCTACTCCATAAAAAATAGGCCCCCGGACATTATCACGTCGATAACCGGAGGCCTAACCCCTTAAGCAAGAAGAGGAAGGAAATATACATTTCCCTCCTCAAAATAGGAGCGTCTCCCGTTTTCAGTCCTCCATTTTATTAGTACACTTACTCACCAACAATCTAAGGTCATTCGCTCCCGATATTTACTTATTGACAACACCTTACTAATTAGCTATACTTATATCACAACTCAAACAGTTTTAACCCTTGGGTCATTTCCCCATACTGTATAAACGAACATTTCTCATACTTGGCTTCTTGTGAAAGCTCAGTAGACAGAATGAAACGGTCCACATCATCAAAGTTATAGGTTTCCTCAGTCGGAAGAATTAAGTTCCTGGAATTCCAATAACGTTTACATTTGTAAGTGGAAGCACATAACTCTTTCGTGATATACTTTGTTATGTAGGAAGTGACCCTTTTTCTATCCCTAACACGAGTAGCAGTCATGAAACCCAACTTATAACGATCAAATTTATAAATCTTTTCTTTAGTCATTTTAATAACAGTACGTCCAGAACCTCTAATTGTCCTTCTGACATATTTTCCCGTCCAAACGAGTTGTTCTTCATCAACCCCACCAAAAAGCCCATGAAAGTGATATGCACCGTCTTTATGACGCTCTGAAACAACCAGATAATAGCTATCAGGATATTTCTTTCTAAAATTTTGAAGCCAATTAGACATTTTCTTCCTACAAGCATCAAAACTATACCTATCCACCTTTTTTCTATCAAATGTAAACGTAACGAACCAATCCCAATCATTACAACGAGCATAATTATACACTTTACCTTGCGAACGATTCATAGATACCATAGCTGAATGACTAAAACAGTCCCCAATATCCCCCTTTATATCTCTAGTCCAATAATCATCAAATGGATTCTTACAACGATTAGACTTTTTCTGTTTAGAAACCACATCCCTATGGTATATTCTATATTGCCTTGTAAGATCAGGATAAGTAATCACTTTAACATTATACGGTTCCATATAAATCACCTCACATCATTATTATCTATTTCATTCATCCAATCTGAAAAAGCACCTTCATCCACTTCATCAACATCACCATAATCACAACAATAACCACCCCAAGGTAAATAAACACCAAAAACAATACGATTTGGTAAAACCTCCCCCTCAAAATCCTCAGACGGATAAAAACTTAATTCCACAATCTTATGACCATGTTTCTTACAATCCTCCAATACAGAAATCATAGTATCAACATCAACATTAATCGAAAAACTATCCATAATAAAAACCAACCTTTCTATTTATTTTACAAAATTATACCACGAAAACAATAACCAATAAATCATAAAAATTACAAAAAAACCGTTAAGTGTTTATACTGTCAAGTAATGGTCCCGGCGTCGCACCGTTGGTGCTGACGCTGGGACCATGGAACCACTCACTCAATTCCAAGGAATGGGATTTTCCTCAAAACAAACATCACAAGCTTATACACTTTATCAAAATTCACGACCACAACGACCAAAGGCAACAATATCCGAACCAATGGCATGGGAACAAAGAGGAATACAAGGCCAATTCCGGACTTCATATAACCAAATAACTGATTAACAACATCCGCTATTTCAGGAGGTACATCCGGAAGATTAATCCAGCCAAAGATAAGCTTCAGAGCAGAAGAGAACAAGTTTAAAATACTTTCAATAATCAATTCATCATAACCTCCTCCCATTTACGTTCACAAAGCTTTACAAATCCAAAAACCATAATCACACTTACGACCAAATGAATAGCAGTAAGCAAAAAACCAAAGTTTTCATTTAAAAATTGCGTTAAGTTAAAGCTGGCCTCACGGAGCAGTGGCTCCCCCATGATTTCAAAAGAGGGGAGTGTAACAACAAAATCAGTGGAAGAGGAGCCAAGAAACATTTCCACAAGCTGAACCAGCAGATCAATGGGAAAGGAGAGGAAACCAAGCCGATCAGAGAACCAGGAGAACAAATCATCAAAATAAGTTTTAAAAAATTCATCAGAAGGAATAAAAAGACTTTTCAGACCATTAATAATACCGCTAATAATTCCCGTCTTTACATCCTCCAGTTTATCCTGGACTTTCTGTGTCTGATCTTGTACAGAATCCTCTAAACGAGAAGTCTGATCCTCAACAGCTTCCATAGCTTCCTGATGCTGCTGATTCATTTTGTTATAAAGATTCGTAAATTCCCCGGCTAACTGATCCCAAAAAGATTTTAATTGACTTGAAATTGTTTGAATAATTTCAATTAAAAAACCATTTGTTTTTTCCTGTTCCTCCGCCATTTTACCAGTATTATCTGAAATAGCATTTTGAACATCTTGACCAACAGTATCAGCACCAGGAGAAGCGAAAGCAGGAGGAGCAGTACTTTTCGAAAAATTAATTTTAACAACGCCCCCCAAGGAAGAAGGAACAGACCCAATAATAGTAGCAGTGAGTTCCAATGCAGAAACAAAACCAAGATCAACAACAGAAGATATTTGAAAATCCCCCATAGACTGAATAAGTGAAGAAGATTCAGTACCGCCATATTCAGAAGAAGCATTATTATTATCACGCCTAACACTAATAGCAGACGTTCCATAAGTCAATGCCGTATGCATACCAAAATCAGCAATAACAGAATAATTACCAGAAGAAGGTAATGCAGTTTTAGAAAGAACAACACCAAGTCTCCACGGCATATCAACATCAGAAGGAAGGGAAAACTTAAAACTACCATCTGACCCAACCGGGAAATAAGAATACTTGATAACACCATACATATCATAATAAATAAAAGAAACTAAAACACCGGAATAATCAACCGTATTTTGAATCGTACTAATAGAACTAAATGGAGTGATACTAAAAGCCCTTGATTGAATGGCTTCATTCTCAGCAGCATACACAGCCTGACTATCAGTAGCCAAATTAGCAAAGGAAGAAAATGGCACAGACAACACCAGGCAGATTGAAAGTAGCAGTGACAAACAACAACGTTTAAATTTCATAAGAACCCCCAAACCACAGGGAAAATTGGATTTGACACAGATACGCAGAAATGGT
>NZ_BRYH01000025.1:0-260019 GCF_054772055.1 Lacrimispora brassicae
CCCATTGCCCATAGTTCATAAGCAGTGGCAAGGTGACCGAAAAGGACGCAGAAAAACCAGGGAAATAATTTCGTAATAGAATTGAAAGATTAAAACAGTTGAATAATCTAAGATTAATTGTTAAAATAAATATTAGTAAAAAAGGAAATCCCTGTAAGGAGTGAGGATATGAAAAGAAAAGGACTCATCATGCTGGCTGTTACCGCCATGCTGGCGATTGGCACTGTATCTGTGGATGCCTGGGCAGCGGAAGGTTGGGCTCAGTCAGGAAGCGCCTGGGTTTATTATGATTCAGGTGGAAGTAAGGTGACGAATACCTGGAAAAAGGGTGCGGACAACCTTTGGCGTTATTTAAACAGCAGCGGCGATATGGCTGTAAATACCTGGGTGGAAAATACTTACTACATGGATTCCAACGGAATTCTGGTGACGGATAAGTGGATGAAGTTCCAGGATTCAGGCAGTTCCCAGTACAAATGGTATTATTTTGGCAGCAGCGGAAAAGCCATTATGGACAACTGGTCCAAGATCAATAACAAGTGGTATTACTTTGATTCCAATGGTGAGATGCAGACTGGCTGGGTCCTTGATAATATCTATTATTGCGGAACCGACGGAGCCATGCGTACCGGCTGGCAGAAGCTTTTTTCTCCTGACAGCGATTACGACGGAGACCGTGTTGCTCCGGGGGATAATGATGACGGAAAATACTGGTACTATTTTAACGACAGCGGTAAAAAGTATGTTCCAAAGGATGTATCCGGTGATTATGCCACCTATAAAATTGACGGAGTATCCTACTGCTTTGATTCAGATGGAGCCCTTCAGACCGGCTGGAAGAACGTGGGAATCGAAAATGCCGAATATGATATCCAGAATTACAAATACTATGACAGCAATGGAAAGCTGAGAGTGGGTTGGTATTCCGTGGAGCCGCCTCAGGATCTGTCCGGATATGAGGAGAGCATAGAGTGGTTTTATTTTTCCAATTCCGGAGTTCCAAAGACCGGACCCAAGGAGGGAGAGGCCACTACCCAGAATATAACCAAAATAAATGACAAGACCTACCTATTTAATAACCTGGGCAATCCTGTATATGGACTGCAGAAGGTGATGATCGGAAGTACTTCAGAGTATACGGCCTTTTATTTCGGTGATAAGAAGACCAGCACCATGCAAAAGAGCAAAGTAAAGGTAATCGAAGGAGACGGCAACGAAGCGACCTATTATTTCAGTGACAGCGGACGGGGCTATACCGGAGTCAAGGATGGTTCCTTATATTATATGGGCAAGCTTCAATGTGCTGATGAAGGAACCAAATATGAAGCCATTGCCATTCCTACGGGGAGCACCACCACCACCTATGTGGTGAACACCTCCGGCAAGGTGGCAAAAAGCACAACGGTAAAGAACTCTGAGGGAGTAAAATATAAGACCGGAAGCAACGGAAACTTATTAAAAGTGGATGATGAAACTCCAAGCGGAGAAGGCAGAACCCCTACGGAACCGGGCTGGAACTAGAAGAAAGACGATTAATGGCGCAAAAACTGAGAAAATCAGATTTTGCGCCGTTTTTTTGAAAAAAATGCTTGCAATGTAAAAAAAAATATGCTATCATACAAAGGCTGTGGCATGATAGCTGTGAAGCGTGAGGTTGCTGCTTATATAAGCAGGTTTTCCGTGGAGCGAATGTCAAGTTAGGAAACTGGCGACAAGTCACTGTACAATTTAAGATTCTGTTTATGCAAACAGAAAGTCAGTGTGTGGTCTTAAAGGACACACACGGGAACGTGTACAGTCACCGCTTGTCGTACTTCTACTAAGTGCGAAAAGGAGGCGACTTTTTTTATGGCAAGTCAAGTAATGAGAATCACATTAAAAGCGTATGACCATCAGTTGATTGATCAGTCTGCAGGCAAGATCATCGACACTGTAAAAAAGACAGGATCTAAAGTGAGCGGACCGGTGCCGTTACCAACCAAGAAGGAAATAGTAACCATCTTAAGGGCGGTTCACAAGTACAAAGATTCCAGAGAGCAGTTCGAGCAGAGAACGCATAAGAGACTCATTGATATCATTACACCAAGCCAGAAGACTGTTGATGCATTATCCAGACTGGAAATGCCGGCAGGTGTGTATATCGATATCAAGATGAAGAATAAATAATCTTCATCAGAAGCATTATGAAAGCTCCATTGTCACTGGGCAAGAGAAAGACCTTGCTGAGTGCCTGGAAGTGGGTTCACATGTAAGCGTCTGAAAGAAAGACGCAAAATGTTCCATGCATGTCCTGAAGGGTTTTAATATAGAAGTAACACGTTTCCTGTAAGGAATCAACATCTCTGCCAGGCGGAGTCATAGTGTTCCACGTATATTGGACTGTTCTAGGATGATTGCGAAAGCAATCCGCTGTAGAATTAACAAACAGGAGGTAAAAACATGAAGAAGGGTATTTTAGCTACCAAAGTCGGAATGACACAGATCTTCAATGAGAATGGAGTATTAACTCCGGTAACAGTTCTTCAGGCTGGCCCTTGTGTAGTAACACAGGTTAAGACTGTAGAGAACGACGGTTACAGTGCAGTACAGGTTGGTTTCGTTGATAAGAGAGAAAAACTTGTCAGCAAGCCGATAAAAGGCCATTTTGATAAGGCCGGTGTATCTTACAAGAGATATGTAAGAGAGTTTAAGATTGAGAATGCTGACCAGTATTCTGTAAAAGATGAAATTAAGGCTGAGGTCTTTGTAGCAGGTGATAAGATCGACGCAACCGCAATCTCCAAAGGTAAAGGTTTCCAGGGTGCTATTAAGAGACACGGACAGTCCAGAGGACCTATGGCTCACGGTTCCAAGTTCCATCGCCATGCAGGTTCCAACGGTGCTGCTTCTAATCCGAGCAAGGTATTCAAGGGCAAAAAGATGCCTGGCCAGATGGGTAACAAGAAGGTAACAATCCAGAACCTTGAAATCGTTAGGGTTGATGCAGAAAACAACCTGATTTTGGTTAAGGGTGCTGTACCAGGACCTAAGAAGTCTTTAGTAACAATCAAGGAAACAGTAAAAGCATCTAACTAATGCTTTTATAAGAAAGGAGGATCACACAGATGGCAAACGTATCTGTTTACAATATGGAAGGTAAAGAAGTTGGCACATTAGAGTTAAACGATGCAGTGTTCGGTGTAGAAGTAAATGAGCATCTCGTACACATGGCAGTCGTAAGCCAGCTTGCAAATAAGCGCCAGGGCACACAGAAAGCAAAAACACGTGCAGAAGTATCCGGCGGCGGAAGAAAACCATGGAAGCAAAAAGGAACCGGTCATGCAAGACAGGGTTCAACAAGATCTCCCCAGTGGACAGGCGGTGGAGTCGTTTTCGCTCCCGCACCAAGAGATTATACAATCAGACTCAACAAGAAGGAAAGAAGACTTGCTCTTAAGTCTGCTCTTACCAGCAGAGTTAAGGAGAATAAGTTCATCGTTGTTGATGAATTAAAGTTTGATGAGATCAAGACAAAGAAATTCCAGACAGTTTTAAATAACTTAAAGGTATCCAAGGCTCTTGTAGTTGTTGGCGAGGACAGCACAAACACAGTAATGAGCGCAAGAAACATCACTGCTATTAAGACTGCTTTCGCTAATACCATCAACGTATACGATATCTTAAAGTACAGCACAGTTGTTGCTACCAAGACTGCTGTTGCAGCAATCGAGGAGGTGTACGCATAATGGCAGATATTAAGTATTACGACGTAATCCAGAAGCCTATAGTAACTGAGAAGAGCATGAACGCTATGGCGTCCAAGAAGTACACATTTTTAGTGCACACAGATGCTAACAAGGCTATGATCAAAGAAGCTGTTGAAAAGATGTTCCCAGGTACAAAAGTTGCCAGAGTGAACACCATGAACTTAGAAGGAAAGACCAAAAGAAGAGGAACAACCTTTGGTAAGACCTCTAGGACAAAGAAAGCTATCGTTCAGTTGACGGCTGACAGCAAAGACATCGAAATCTTCCAAGGACTGTAAGAGGAGTATTTTCTCTGTCATCAGACAGTGGAATGAAACGATCAGTCAACCTATGTGATGAACATTATATCACGATAATTGAGATACGCCAGGCGGCGTTGAAGCACTTGAAAACCTTTGTGTCCAAAACCATGGACAATAAAGAGGAACGCCGATGGCATACCTTTATGCCCGGAAAATAAGGGCAATAAAGAAGAAAGGAGAAATATCATGGGAATTAAAAAGTATAACCCATATACCCCTTCCAGAAGACACATGACTGGTTCTGATTTCAGCGAAATCACAAAGTCAACTCCTGAGAAGTCCTTAATCAGCAAGACGATCAATAAAACAGCCGGCCGCAATAACCAGGGTAAGATCACGGTAAGGCATCGCGGAGGCGGCGTTAAGAGAAAATATAGAGTCATTGATTTTAAGAGAAACAGCAAAGATGGAATTGCAGCAACTGTTATCGGTATTGAGTACGATCCAAACAGAACTGCCAATATCGCACTGATCTGCTACGAAGACGGCACAAAGGCTTATATCCTTGCTCCGGCTGGTTTGACAGACGGGATGAAGGTCATGAGCGGTGAACTGGCAGAAGCAAAAGTTGGCAACTGCTTACAATTAGGCCAGATCCCAGTTGGTTCTCAGGTTCACAACATTGAGCTTTATCCTGGAAAAGGCGGACAGTTGGTTCGTTCCGCAGGAAATGCTGCTCAGTTAATGGCAAAAGAAGGCAAATATGCAACCCTTCGTTTACCCTCCGGCGAGATGAGAATGGTTCCGATCAACTGCAGAGCCACCATCGGTGTTGTAGGCAACGGCGATCATAACCTGATCAATATCGGTAAAGCTGGTAGAAAGCGTCACATGGGCTTCCGCCCAACTGTACGTGGTTCCGTTATGAACCCTAATGACCATCCTCACGGTGGTGGTGAAGGCAAGACCGGTATCGGACGTCCAGGCCCAAGTACACCATGGGGCAAACCGGCACTTGGCTTAAAGACCAGGAAGAAAAACAAGAATTCTAACAGACTGATCGTTAGAAGAAGAGATGGAAAGACCGTTAAATAATTGAAGGAGGTTAAGAATCTATGGCTCGCTCACTTAAAAAAGGACCATTTGCAGATGCTCATTTACTGAAAAAAGTAGATGTTATGAACGCAGCAGGACAGAAACAGGTAATTAAAACCTGGTCTCGCCGTTCTACAATCTTCCCGCAGATGGTTGGACATACAATTGCAGTTCATGATGGCAGAAAGCACGTCCCGGTATATGTTACAGAGGATATGGTTGGACATAAGCTGGGTGAATTTGTTGCTACAAGAACTTACAGAGGACATGGTAAGGACGAGAAAAAGTCAGGCCGTAAGTAATATAGAAACAGACACCTTTGGGCATTCTTACGGATTCCCAGGGGCGTTAAAGTTGAAAGGAGGATTCACCAATGGCTAAGGGACATAGAAGCCAGATTAAGAGAGAAAGAAATGCCGTGAAGGACACCAGACCATCAGCAAAGTTATCCTATGCTAGGGTTTCTGTTCAGAAAGCATGCTTCGTATTAGATGCCATCAGAGGCAAGGATGTTATGACAGCACTTGGTATTGTAATTTACAATCCCAGATATGCTTCTACTTTAATAGAGAAGTTATTAAAATCAGCAGTTGCTAACGCTGAGAATAACAATGGTATGGACCCTGCAAAACTTTACGTAGAGGAATGCTTTGCAGATAAAGGACCGACAATGAAGAGAGTAAAACCGAGAGCACAGGGCCGCGCTTACAGAATCGAAAAGAGAATGAGCCACATCACCATCGTGCTTAATGAAAGATAAGGAGGCAAATAATGGGACAGAAAGTTAATCCACACGGCTTAAGAGTCGGTGTTATTAAAGACTGGGACTCAAAATGGTATGCTGAAGCTGATTTCGCAGATAACCTGGTAGAAGATTATGCGATCAGAAAGTTTATTAAAAAGAGATTATATAGCGCCGGTATTTCTAATATCGAAATCGAGAGAGCATCTGACCGCGTAAAAATTACGATTCACACGGCTAAGCCAGGTGTTGTCATCGGTAAGGGCGGATCTGAGATTGAAAAATTAAAAGTTGAAGTTCAGAAGCTTACAGCTAAAAAGTTATTTGTTGACATCAAGGAAATCAAAAGACCTGATAAAGACGCTCAGTTAGTAGCTGAATCCATTGCACAGCAGTTAGTGAACCGAATATCCTTCCGCCGGGCGATGAAGTCCACCATGGGCCGTTCTATGAAGTCTGGCATAAAGGGCATTAAGACTGCAGTTGCAGGACGTCTTGGCGGCGCTGATATGGCTCGTACCGAGTTCTACAGCGAAGGAACCATTCCGTTACAGACACTTAGAGCAGATATTGACTATGGTTTCGCTGAAGCAGATACAACCTTCGGTAAGATCGGTGTTAAGGTATGGATCTACAATGGCGAAATACTTCCAACTAAAGGAAACAAGGAAGGGAGCGGAAAATAATGTTAATGCCTAAAAGAGTTAAACGTCGTAAACAGTTCCGTGGATCCATGGCTGGTAAAGCGTTAAGAGGCAATACCATCAGCAACGGCGAGTTTGGTTTAGTTTCCATGGAACCATGCTGGATCAAATCCAACCAGATTGAGGCAGCCCGTGTTGCCATGACCCGTTATATCAAGCGTGGCGGTAAAGTCTGGATCAAGATTTTCCCGGATAAACCTGTAACAGCAAAGCCAGCAGAAACCCGTATGGGTTCCGGTAAGGGCGCTCTGGAATACTGGGTAGCAGTAGTTAAACCAGGCCGTGTATTATTCGAAATCGCTGGAGTACCTGAAGAAACAGCACGTGAAGCTTTACGTCTTGCTATGCATAAGTTACCGTGCAAGTGTAAGATTGCTGCTAAAGCAGATTTAGAAGGCGGTGAATGACAGTGAAAAATGATAAGTATGTTGAAGAATTAAAAGGAAAATCAGCTTCAGAACTGAATGAAGAATTAGTATCTGCAAAGAAAGAACTTTTCAACTTAAGATTCCAGAATGCGACCAACCAGCTTGACAACACAAGCAGGATCAAAGAGGTTCGCAAGAACATTGCCAGAATTCAGACTGTTATAACTGAGAAGGCTAAATTGGCTTAAGTTGCAGTTTTTTAAAAAGCATGACACACACGAGTGTGTGTAAACTTATAGATTGGGCCGCAGGGCCAAAACTCGAAAGGAGAATACCGAACGTGGAAAGAAATCTTAGAAAAACCCGTACTGGTAAGGTTATGAGCAGCAAGATGGATAAGACCATCGTTGTAGCCATTGAAGACCATGTAGAACATCCTTTATACGGCAAGATCGTAAAAAGAACATATAAATTAAAAGCCCATGATGAGAAAAATGAATGCAATATGGGCGATACAGTAAAAGTAATGGAAACAAGACCGCTGTCTAAAGACAAGAGATGGAGACTTGTTGAGGTTATCAGAAGAGCGAAATAATTCATTTCCAGGAAGGAGTAACAGGTATGATTCAGCAGGAAACCAGATTAAGGGTTGCCGACAATACCGGTGCAAAAGAGCTTCTTTGTATCCGTGTTATGGGCGGCTCTACAAGAAGATATGCTAATATTGGTGATGTTATCGTTGCCACCGTAAAAAATGCAACGCCTGGTGGTGTTGTGAAAAAAGGTGACGTTGTAAAGGCCGTAGTTGTACGCACCGTTAAGGGCGCACGCCGTAAAGACGGTTCTTATATCAAGTTCGATGAGAATGCTGCCGTAATTATCAAAGATGACAAGACTCCCAAAGGAACTCGTATCTTTGGACCGGTTGCCAGAGAGTTAAGAGAGAAACAGTTCATGAAAATTGTTTCCTTAGCTCCGGAAGTATTATAAGGAGGTGTCGGACTGTGCATAAAATTAAAAGAGATGACTTAGTAAAGGTTATCGCAGGAAAAGATAAAGACAAACAGGGCAAGGTTCTTCATATAGATACGAAGACTAACAGAGTCGTAGTGGAAGGCATCAACATGATCACAAAGCATGTAAAGCCAGGCCCAGGCAGCCCACAGGGTGGTATCGTACAGAAGGAAGCCGCACTTGACATCTCCAACGTAATGCTTGTTGTTGACGGAAAAGTGACCAGAATTGGTTTTGAAGTAAAAGACGGCAAAAAAGTCCGTGTTGCAAAAGCAACCGGTAAAGTAATTGACTAATTCGGAGAGGAGGAATAAAAATTGGCTAGATTAAAAGAGATATACCAGACAGAAGTCGTAGAAGGTATGATCAAGAAATTTGGATATAAGAACGTCATGGAAGTGCCGAAGTTAAATAAGATTGTCATCAATATGGGTATTGGTGAAGCAAAGGAAAATGCCAAGATTTTAGACTCTGCAGTAAGAGATTTAGAAATCATCTCCGGTCAGAAGGCAGTCTTAACAAAAGCTAAGAAATCAATTGCTAACTTCAAGATCAGAGAAGGTATGCCGATCGGCTGTAAAGTAACCTTACGCGGCAAGAGAATGTATGAATTTGCTGATCGTCTGATCAACCTTGCACTTCCTCGTGTACGTGACTTCAGAGGAGTAAATCCTAACGCGTTTGACGGAAGAGGAAACTATGCTCTTGGTATCAAGGAACAGCTTATTTTCCCTGAAATTGAGTACGACAAAGTTGACAAGGTAAGAGGTATGGACGTTATTTTCGTTACTACCGCTAATACAGACGAAGAAGCCCGTGAACTTTTGACATTATTCAATATGCCATTTGCAAAATAGTAGGAGGAATAATCCATGGCAAAGACTTCAATGAAGATCAAACAGCAGAGACCTGCAAAATTCTCCTCAAGAGAATACAGTCGTTGCAGAATCTGCGGTCGTCCACATGCTTATTTAAGAAAATACGGAATCTGCAGAATCTGCTTCCGTGAATTAGCATACAAGGGCCAGATCCCAGGCGTTAGAAAAGCAAGCTGGTAAAATAAGGAAGGAGGCAATTTCAAAATGACTATGAGCGATCCAATCGCAGATATGCTTACAAGAATCCGTAATGCAAATACTGCAAAACATGATACAGTAGATGTACCTTCATCTAAGATGAAATTAGCTATTGCTGATATCCTTGTAAAAGAGGGCTACATTAAGAAATATGATGTCGTAGAAGACGGTGCATTCCAGACCATCAGGATCACCTTAAAATACGGTAAAGATAAAAATGAGAAAATCATTACAGGTATTAAGAGAATCTCCAAGCCAGGTTTACGTGTATACGCAAACAAGGAGGAGTTACCCAGAGTACTTGGCGGTTTAGGAACAGCCATTATCTCCACAAACCAGGGCGTTATTACCGATAAGGAAGCACGTACCGTAGGTATCGGCGGAGAAGTACTGGCATTTGTTTGGTAATTAACAGAAGCATCTGAAAACAGAAGAAGCGCAGAGCTTCTTCCGAAAATTTAAGGAGGTAAACGGCATGTCACGTATAGGAAGAATGCCTATCGCGGTTCCGGCAGGTGTAACTGTTGCAATCGCAGAAAATAATAAAGTGACTGTAAAAGGTCCTAAGGGAACTCTTGAAAGAGTATTGCCATCTGAGATGACAATCAAAGAAGAAGACGGTCATATCGTTGTCACAAGGCCGAACGATTTAAAGAAGATGAAATCTTTACACGGTCTGACAAGAACATTAGTAAACAACATGGTCGTTGGTGTTACAAACGGCTATGAGAAAAAGCTGGAAATTAATGGTGTTGGTTACAGAGCACAGAAGCAGGGCAAGAAGCTGGTTCTTTCTCTTGGTTACTCCCACCCGGTAGAGATGGAAGATCCGGAAGGTATCGAAGCTACCATGGAAGGACAGAACGTCATCATTATTAAAGGTATCGATAAAGAAAAAGTTGGCCAGTACGCTGCTGAAATCAGAGATAAGAGAAGACCTGAACCGTATAAGGGCAAGGGTATCAAGTATGCTGACGAAGTGATCAGACGTAAAGTTGGTAAGACTGGTAAGAAATAATTAAGGAGAGTGTAAAGATGGTTAGCAAACAGTCAAGAAGCGAAGTTCGCGTTAAAAAGCACAACAGATTACGTAACCGTTTTGCAGGCACTGCAGAAAGACCGCGTTTAGCTGTGTTTAGAAGCAATAATCATATGTATGCTCAAATTATTGACGATACAGTTGGTAAGACTTTAGTCGCTGCTTCTACAGTAGAAAAAGAAGTAAAGGCAGAATTAGAGAAAACTAACGTCGTTGATGCTGCAGCATATGTAGGTACCGTAGTTGCAAAGAGAGCTCTTGAAAAGGGAATTAAGGAAGTTGTTTTTGACAGAGGCGGCTTTATATATCAGGGTAAAGTTCAGGCATTAGCAGACGCAGCAAGAGAAGCTGGTCTGGAATTCTAAGTAGAGAGGAGAATGACAGCGTGAAACGTACAATTTTTGATGCAAATCAGTTAGAATTAAACGACAGAGTAGTTGCTATCAAGCGCGTATCTAAAACCGTTAAAGGTGGACGTACCATGAGATTCTCTGCTTTAGTAGTCGTAGGTGATGGCAATGGCCACGTAGGTGCTGGTCTTGGCAAAGCCGGTGAAGTTCCAGAAGCAATCCGTAAAGGAAAAGAGGCTGCAGTTAAGAACATGGTTGCTATTCCCATTGACGAGAACAGCAGTATCCCTCATGACCTGATCGGAAAGTTCGGAAGTGCATCTGTACTTCTTAAGAGAGCTAACGAAGGTACAGGAGTTATCGCAGGAGGCCCTGCACGTGCGGTTTTAGAACTTGCAGGTGTTAAGAATATTCATTCTAAATCCTTAGGTTCCAATAATAAGACCAATGTAGTTTTGGCTACGATCGAGGGATTAACCCGGTTAAAAACTCCTGAGGAAGTTGCAAAGCTTCGCGGCAAATCTGTTGAAGAGATTTTAGGCTAAGGAGGATATGAAAATGGCAGATAAATTAAAAATCACATTGGTGAAATCCCCGATCGGCGCAGTTCCGAAGCATAAAGCAACCGTTGAAGCATTAGGCTTAAAGAAGCTTCATAAGACAGTTGAAATGCCGGACAATAACGCCATCAGAGGCATGATCGCCAACGTGCGTCATTTAGTAAAAGTTGAAGAGATTTAAAAGAATACAGTAAGGAGGTGCAAGCGATGGATTTATCAAATTTACAGCCTGCGTTAGGTTCCAAACACAGCGACAACTTCAGAAGAGGCCGCGGACATGGTTCAGGAAACGGTAAGACAGCAGGTAAGGGTCATAAGGGACAGAAGGCACGTTCCGGTGCAACCAGACCAGGTTTTGAAGGTGGTCAGATGCCTTTATACAGACGTATTCCTAAAAGAGGCTTTACAAATAGAAATACTAAAATAATCATCGGTATCAATGTTAGTGCTTTAGAAAGCTTTGACAACGGTACGGTTGTTACTGTTGAGACTTTGTTAGAGAGCGGTATTGTTAAGAATCCGCGTGATGGTGTTAAGATCCTTGGAAATGGAGAATTAACCAAAAAGCTTACAGTAAAGGTAGATGCTTTCAGCGAAGGCGCAAAAACCAAAATCGAGGCTTTAGGTGGAACCTGCGAGGTGATCTAATATGTTAAAAACACTCCGTAATGCATTCAAGATCAAGGACTTAAGAAAGAAACTCATCTTTACGTTCCTGATGCTGGTGGTTACCAGAATCGGTTCTCAGCTGCCGATTCCAGGAGTTGAAACAAGCTTTTTTAAAGATTTTTTTGCTCAGCAGAACAACGATGCGTTTGGATTTTTCAACGCCATGACAGGTAGCTCCTTTACCAACATGTCCGTATTCGCCCTGAGCATTACCCCTTACATCACATCTTCCATCATCATGCAGCTTTTGACTATTGCGATTCCAAAGCTTGAGGAAATGCAGCGAGATGGTGAAGACGGAAGAAAAAAGATTGCAGAATACACCCGTTACGTAACAGTTGGTCTGGCTTTAATCGAGTCCGTCGCTATGGCGGTCGGATTCGGAGGCCAGGGTCTGTTAAAAGAATTTAATGCATTAAGCGTTATCATCGCTGTTGCGACGATGACAGCAGGAAGTGCTCTTCTGATGTGGATCGGCGAGCGGATTACGGAAAAAGGCGTGGGCAATGGTATTTCCATGGTCCTGTCATTTAACATCATTTCCAGCTTTCCGTCTGATGCGTCAACCTTATATACCAGATTTATGTCTGGAAAATCCGTTGCCGTAGCAGCAGTAGCAGCCATTATTATTCTTGCAGTTATCATAGCGATTGTGGTATTTGTCATCATCCTTCAGGATGGTGAAAGAAGAATTCCAGTACAGTATTCCAAAAAGATGCAGGGACGGAAGATGGTCGGCGGCCAAGCCTCCAATATCCCGTTAAAGGTGAATACAGCCGGCGTTATTCCGGTGATCTTCGCTTCCTCTATTATGTCGTTCCCCGTAGTAATCTCCCAGTTTTTTGGGACTCAGATCAACTACAACAGCATTGGAGGCCACATTTTGACGGCACTGAATTCTTCTAGCTGGTTCAAGCCGGAAAGGCCGGTGTACTCTATCGGTCTGCTTGCTTACGTGGCTCTTATCATCGTGTTCGCTTATTTCTACACATCAATTACCTTTAACCCGCTTGAGGTTGCGAATAACATGAAAAAGTCCGGCGGTTTTATCCCTGGTATCCGTCCAGGAAAGCCAACCAGTGATTATCTCAATTCAATTTTAAATTATATCGTGTTTATAGGCGCATGCGGCTTGACGATTATTTGTATCGTTCCGATCATGGTCTCTGGTCTATTCAGTGTAAGCCATTTATCCTTTGGAGGAACATCCTTGATCATCATCGTCAGCGTAGTCTTAGAGACGTTAAAAGCGATTGAATCTCAAATGCTTGTACGTTATTATAAAGGCTTTTTAAACGATTAGAGGACAAACCAAGAGAAACACGCACGGCGTGTTTTTCTTGGAATTTGTGTTATTTAACCTTATGTTTAGAGGGAGGGACTGTCTATGAAAATTATCATGTTAGGCGCTCCTGGTGCCGGCAAAGGCACCCAGGCAAAAAAGATTGCTGAAAAATATCAGATTCCCCATATTTCTACCGGAGATATTTTTCGCTCCAATATTAAAGAGGGAACAGAGTTAGGCAGGAAGGCAAAGGAATACATGGATCAGGGCGCTCTTGTGCCGGATGAATTGACCATTGGAATGCTCATGGACCGAATCCAGAACCAGGACTGTGAACATGGGTATGTGCTGGATGGTTTTCCAAGAACGATTCCCCAGGCGGAAAGTCTTAAAAAGGCACTTTCTGAGATGGGCCAAAAAGTTGATTTTGCAATTGATGTGGATATATCAGATGAGAAAATCATAGACAGAATGGCAGGACGCCGCGCCTGTATTGCCTGCGGGGCTACATACCATATTGTGTATAATCCAAGCAGGATTCCCGATGTATGTGATGTATGCGGGGCAGGCCTTGTCCTGCGGGATGATGATAAGCCGGAAACTGTTAAAAGGCGTTTGTCGGTCTACCATGATCAGACAAAGCCTCTGATTGATTATTATAAGGAAGCAGGTGTACTGGTGAATATTGATGGGACACAGGAATTGAGCAAGGTGTTCTCGGACATCGCTGCTGTTTTAGGAGCATAGTTTATGTCAGTTACGATTAAATCTGCAAGAGAGATAGAACTTATGAGAGAGGCGGGAAAGATTCTTTCTAAAACTCATGAAGAGCTTTCAAAAGCCTTGAAACCGGGGATGACAACCTGGGATATTGATCATCTGGGAGAAGAAATCATAAGGAGTTACGGCTGTGAGCCCTCTTTTCTGAACTATAACGGTTATCCCGCCTCCATCTGTGTTTCCGTAAACGATGAAGTGGTTCATGGGATTCCAAGCAAAAAGCGTGTTTTGATGGAGGGCGATATCGTAAGTCTGGATGCCGGGGTTATTTACAAAGGATACCATTCCGATGCGGCAAGGACTTACGGGATCGGGGAGATTACTCCTTTCGCAGGGCAACTCATAGAAGTGACAAGACAATGTTTCTTTGAAGGGATTAAATATGCAAAATCTGGCAATCATCTGAATGATATATCTGCTGCAATCCAGAACTATGCGGAAAAATTCGGATTTGGAGTTGTCCGGGATCTGGTAGGCCATGGAATCGGCTCTCATCTCCATGAAGAGCCTGAGGTGCCTAATTTTGCACAGAAAAGACGGGGAATCAAATTAAAGCCGGGAATGACACTGGCCATCGAACCTATGATCAATGGGGGAACGCCGGAGGTGGCATGGCTTGATGATGATTGGACCGTGGTAACAGAGGATGGAAACCTTTCCGCCCATTATGAAAACACCATATTGATCACGGAGGGTGAACCGGAGATCCTTAGTCTGGTTTCCCATGTCCGCTGAGGAAGTGTCCATGTTAGATACCGGAGCATTTGTAAGGTCTGTGGCGGGACACGATAAAGGCGGTTATTTCTTCATATTACGGGAGGAAGGGGAATATATATATTTGGTGGACGGTAAATACAGACGTCTGGACTGCCCGAAGAAGAAAAAGAAGAAGCATGTGGAAACCCTTTTATGGGAGAAGCATTCCCCTGGAATGAAAATCAGGGAAAATAAATCAGTCACCGATGAAGAAATCAAACATTTCATCAGATGTTTCAAAAGAGAAGAACAGGTTGTTAGGAGGTAAGCTTTATGTCAAAAGCAGATGTTATTGAAATTGAAGGAATCGTTGTGGAGAAGTTGCCCAATGCCATGTTTCTGGTACAACTGGAGAATGGCCATCAGGTACTGGCTCACATCAGCGGAAAACTTCGCATGAACTACATTCGTATTTTACCGGGAGATAAAGTGACCATTGAGATGTCCCCTTATGATTTAAGCAAGGGAAGAATCATCTGGAGAGACAAATAAGGCACCATTTTATGAATGGCTGCCTGTTTCTCAGGCGCGACACGCCAGGGTAAAGGGTTAATAAATATATAGGAAAAAGTGCTTGCATTTTAAAATAAACAGTGTTATAATGCTATAGCGACTTTGTTGAAATACTGGGTGTATTATGCCCTTTTGGGGCAGCACTGGTTTTACGATAAAACACACTGCATGTATACTCAGAAAGCTCTTTGCAAGAGGAGACTCCGTCGTCACCAGGCTCGTGAAAGAGCCGGCCGGGTGCCGGGGAGTGTTTTCCCACGGAAGCGTCTGTTTACAGATGCTCAATGCGAAAGGGCGCATAACGGAAAGGAGAATTGCTGTGAAGGTTAGATCATCAGTCAAACCAATTTGCGAAAAATGCAAAATCATAAAGAGAAAAGGCAGTATCAGAGTAATCTGTGAAAATCCTAAGCATAAGCAGAGACAAGGTTAAAAAAAATAATGGAGGTGTAATACACAAATGGCTCGTATTTCAGGTGTTGATTTACCAAGAGAAAAACGTGTTGAGATCGGCTTGACCTATATCTACGGTATCGGCAGAACAAGTTCAAACCGCATCCTGACAGAAGCTGGCGTTAGTCCTGATACTCGTGTTAAGGACTTGACAGACGACGAAGTAAAGAGAATTTCATCAGTGATTGGTGATTCTCAGACAGTTGAAGGTGATTTACGTAGAGAAATCGCTATGAACATCAAGAGGCTTCAGGAAATCGGATGCTATCGCGGAATCCGTCATAGGAAGAGTCTGCCTGTTCGTGGTCAGAAAACTAAGACCAACGCAAGAACTCGTAAGGGTCCTAGAAAGACTGTAGCAAACAAGAAGAAATAAGTAAGGATAAGTATATCCTCACCCAATAACAGCGAATCACGTTACATGTTTTAAAAACAGGAATAACAGGATTCAGATGCAAGTAAAAAGAAAGTAGGTTAGTTTAAAATGGCTAAAAAAATGTCCACTACTAAAAAAGTGACAAAAAAGCGCGTAAAGAAAAACGTTGAACGCGGACAAGCACATATCCAGTCATCTTTTAATAACACGATCGTGACATTAACAGATACACAGGGTAATGCATTATCCTGGGCAAGTGCTGGTGGTCTTGGCTTCAGAGGTTCAAGGAAATCTACTCCATATGCAGCTCAGATGGCGGCAGAAACTGCGACTAAGGCAGCTCTTGTGCATGGTTTAAAATCAGTAGACGTTATGGTCAAAGGTCCTGGTTCAGGCCGTGAAGCAGCTATTCGTGCACTTCAGGCATGCGGATTAGAGGTAACCAGCATTAAGGATGTAACACCGGTTCCACATAACGGTTGTCGTCCACCAAAACGTAGAAGAGTCTAATTAGGAGGTAATTACAGTGGCAGTTGATAGAGTTCCTGTTCTTAAAAGATGTAGATCCCTTGGTCTTGATCCAATCTATTTAGGAATAGATAAAAAATCAAACAGAGAATTAAAAAGAGCTAACAGAAAGATGAGTGAGTACGGCATTCAGCTTAGAGAAAAGCAGAAAGCTAAATTCATCTACGGAGTTCTTGAGAAACCTTTCCGTAACTACTATGCCAAGGCTTCCAGAATGAATGGTCTGGTAGGTGAAAACCTCATGATCCTTCTGGAGAGAAGACTTGACAATGTGGTATTCCGTATGGGATTTGGAAGAACAAGAAGAGAAACCAGACAGATGGTTGACCATAAGAGCATTCTTGTAAATGGCAAGTGCGTAAACATTCCTTCCTATTTAATTAAGGTTGGAGATGTGATCGAAGTAAAAGAGAAGTGCAAAGTCAATTCAAGATTTAAGAGTGTTCAGGAAGCAACCGCAGGACGTATGGTTCCGGCATGGCTTGATGTTGACCATGAGAATTTACGTGGTACTGTAAAAGAGTTACCAACAAGAGATGAGATTGATGTTCCGGTGAATGAAATGCTTATCGTCGAGTTGTACTCCAAATAATTGAAAGTCTGTTGATTGAAGCCGGCTTTCGCCCGGGGGGATATTCCTCCGGGCAAGGTTTGAGTATAAGACCCTCGATACAAAATACCCAAAAGGAGGGGCTATTAGTGTTCGATTTTGAAAAACCAAACATTGAGATTGCTGAAATCTCAGAAGACAAAAAATATGGCAAGTTTGTAGTTGAACCGCTTGAAAGAGGTTATGGCACGACTTTAGGAAATTCCTTAAGAAGAATCATGCTTTCTTCCTTACCGGGCGCTGCAGTCAGTCAGGTAAAAATCGACGGCGTTTTGCATGAATTCAGTTCTATTCCAGGTGTTAAGGAAGATGTAACTGAGATCATCATGAACATCAAGAGCTTATCTATTAAAAATAACAGCGATACCAACGAAGCAAAGGTTGCGTACATTGAGTTTGAAGGCGAAGGCGTTATAACTGCTGCGGATATTCAGGCAGATCCGGATATTGAGGTTACAAACCCGGAGCAGGTTATCGCCACCTTAAGCGGCGGCACGGACAGCAAGTTCTATATGGAACTTACTATTACCAAGGGCCGCGGCTATGTAAGCGCAGACAAAAATAAGAGTGAAGATTTACCGATTGGCGTGATTGCCGTTGATTCTATTTATACACCAGTGGAGCGCGTCAATATGACGGTAGAAAACACACGAGTAGGTCAGGTTACCGATTATGATAAGCTGACATTAGATGTATTTACAAATGGGACCTCGGCGCCGGATGAGGCAGTCAGCCTTGCAGCAAAGGTGCTAAGCGAACATTTGAACCTGTTCATTGATTTGTCCGAGAACGCTAAGACTGCAGAAGTCATGGTGGAAAAAGAGGATAATGAAAAGGAAAAGGTTCTGGAAATGAACATTGATGAACTGGAGCTTTCCGTCCGTTCATACAACTGTCTGAAGAGAGCCGGTATCAATACGGTGGAAGAACTGTGCAACCGTACCTCCGAAGATATGATGAAGGTTCGTAATCTGGGCCGCAAATCTTTAGAAGAAGTGTTGGCTAAGTTAAAAGAGTTAGGCTTGCAGCTTAACCCAAGCGATGATGCCGGTGTATAACCGGACTGCTTGAAGTAGCTGATTTATGGAGATTAAGCGCCGGTACAGTAAGTCCGAAGAAGCGTGTACCTGTGTTCCACAAATGGAGGAATATTAAAATGGCAGGATATAGAAAACTGGGAAAAACTTCCAGTCAGAGAAAAGCATTAATCAGAAGCCAGGTAACTGCATTATTATATAATGGCAAAATCGTGACAACAGAGGCAAGGGCAAAAGAGATCCGCAAGGTGGCTGAAGGCCTTATCGCTTTAGCGGTAAAAGAGAAAGACAATTTTGAGACTGTTAAGGTTACTGCAAAGGTTGCACGTAAAGATAAAGACGGTAAGAGAGTGAAAGAAGTCGTTAACGGCAAGAAAGTTACCGTATACGATGAAGTGGAGAAAGAGATCAAAAAAGACCTTCCTTCCAGACTTCACGCAAGAAGACAGATGTTAAAGGTTCTTTATGATGTAACAGAGGTTCCGGCAGAAGCTGCAGGAAGAAAGAAAAATACAAAATCTGTTGATCTGCCAAAGACGCTGTTTGAAGACGTTGCACCAAAGTATGTATCCCGTAACGGTGGTTACACACGTATCATTAAGATCGGCCAGCGTAAGGGCGACGCAGCTATGGCTGTAGTTCTGGAACTGGTATAATCCACGAAAGCAATGAGCAGTGTTGAAGAAAGGTTCGATAAAATTTTCGTTGTGCTTGCACATAAGAAAATTTTATCGAACCTTTCTTCATAGGGCGAATGCCCAATGTCGTCAACTTAATTAAATTTATTGTGTACTTTGACAACTGAATAATGTAATTATACAAAAAATAGCGGATTTATGAGAAATGCTGTGACTTTTATAGCAAAAAATAGTATACTAAATAAAAGCTTATATGATAAGCCCCAAAATAACCTTTCTTTTTATAAGAACCTATATGCAGGGTTTACGGTTGTGATGATGCTTTCGTCTGGTAAGCTTGGTTTTACGCTCATATTTCCGGTTGGGACGGATTTGTGAGCGTATTTTTTTAGACTGTAAAAGTATCAGTTCTAATGTTGCCGTAACGTTTTCCATGCCCGTTAGGATTTTAACCAAATGCTTTTTTATCCGGTTTATCAAGAAGCCCCGATTGACCTGGTAGGAACGGCCAGACGAAGATGCTTTTACTTCCATGGCAATTTTTTCATCTACAGTACGTTTCATAATCGATACCAGATTAGAAAAGAACAAGGTTAAGTAAAAATCCTGCCGCAGGATCTGGGAGCTGCTTCCTGAGAAGTTCTCCAGCTGAAGCCGGTCTTTGAGCTCCTGGTATTTTCCCTCAATTCCCCAACGGAGAAAATACAATTCTTTTAATAACTCCATGGTGATTTCCGGATCGAAGATATTGGTAATAAGAGTTTCTTCCCCGCCGCCTTCTAAGGAGAAGCGGACTACGCGGACGAGAGTATCGTGTCCTTTCGGGTATTTGGGGCCATAATGAATCACGATGTCATTGGAATCCGCACACTCCATGGCCTTGGTGCTGTTTTTCAGCCTCATGACAAAAAGCTGCTTCTTCTGTGTAAGTTCCTCAAACATATCAAAAGAGGGATAGCCCCGGTCAAAGATAAGAATACTTTCTAAAGGGATATCCAGGCAGTCAAGGCTCTCCAGATGTTTTAGAGCAAAAGCCCTTTCACTGTAATTGCAGATGTTCATCTGGGCATCAATCATGATATCGTTCATTACGTCAAAAAGAACAGAGGCTGAAGCCATTGCAAACTGCGTACCTGTCTGATTCGTGCTGGTTCCAAATTCGTTTAAATTCTGCTTGGTTTGGGGCATTTGCAGAGTTGTTCCATCTATGGCGAGTATCCGGTAGCCATGCCATGTGTCAGGAGAAGCACAAAGCTGATAGTACATGGAACAGGAAACCCTCATCAATTCCTGGAATGCCTGAATATGAATGCCCTTACGTGCCTTTGCAACAGCCTGTTTTGAAAGTTCCTGTATGCCCAGCTGCGGGAAATCCTCTAAAAAATCAATGATATTAATGGACATCGATTTTTTAGACTGATGCAGAAGGAAATACATCAGGTTTTCAAAACCAAGCTTTCTTTTTCTTGTAAAACAATTGCCAATACGGTAAGCTGTCTTAAAATCCTCTGAGTGAATCAGGGATTGTACCGTTTCAATAATGGATTGGCATATGGTAATCCCCTCCATGTGGCACCTCCTCCTAAAAAAGTATTCAAAAGAGGGGCTGAATTTTTGGCCACATTTGTCAATAGGTAAAAAACATAAAAATCAAGATGATTTTTGGCTATAATTACATTATTCAGTTGTCAAAGTACAAGTTTTTCTTAAGTTGACGACATTGGGCGAATGCCCGTGAGCTGGCAAATCCTACGGATTTGTCAGCTTGCACTGCGGACTACCAGCTTGCATTTCCAACTTATCCCGATATTGGACCAAACCCTCTATCGGGATTTTTTTGTCAGCAATTCACTAAACGAATATACAAGCATATTCATTCGCCCAATGCCGCGGCAACTAAGAAAAACTCCCAAGGCATATTTTTCTTAGTTATTCATCAGGAAATTGTGTACCCGTGGAGCCTATTTTTCCGATTTCGTTAATTTCACATTTACCTGTAAAGAAACGCAAGAATAAAGAAAGAATATCGTAAGTTGACGGTCAATTGCTTTCAGGGATATAATGTCAGTAATAGGAGTAGATGACTATTTTGTCAGATTACGTTAAATTAGAGTGGGAGGTTTTTTTATGAGACATTTTAAACGGTTCGTTGCTTTGGCTTCTATGGTAAGCCTATTGGGACTCAGTATCCCATTTGAATCCCTGGCTGCTGTAAAGACCATAACATCAGTGACCATTAACGCAGGGCTGGAGGAGTTGGCATCAGGGGAGACGCTGCCATCAGAGGATAGCTTTAAAATGAATGAAGCAACAGGAAATTATGTTTATACCAATAATGACAGATACGAAGTGACAGAGTTGGACTGGGTCACATCCAACACCAAGGAGATGAAGGTGGGTTCCGAACCCAAGATGAAGGTGACTTTAAGGGCAACAAATTCTGATGAATATGCCTTTAAGGGCGGATATCAGTCCAGTAACATTTCCATTAAAGGCGGAACCTATGTTTCTGCCAGCCGTTCAGGAACGGACACCTTGTATGTCACATTTACTTTTAAGCCTATAAAGGGCACTTATGATTCACCGGAGGATGCTGACTGGAAAGATTCCGGATACGGCAATGCCAAGTGGAGTTCTGTGGATAATAGTTCAGGTGCTTATGATGTTTATTTATATAGAGGAAGCAGTATTGTAAAAAAGGTGGAGAAGCTTAAGGCCACCACATATAACTTCTATCCTTATATGACAAAGGCAGGCACCTATAGCTTTAAAGTGCGTACCGTACCTTATACGGAAAGCGAGCAGAAGTATGGCAAGAACAGTGACTGGACAGAATCTGATGAAGTATATCTGCCCCAGGAAAAGGTATCTGACGGAAGAGGCCAGGATGACGGCGCTCCTGTAAGCGGTCAGGTAGGCTGGATCAAAAACGGCAGCTCCTGGTATTACCGCTATCCCGATGGAACCTATCATAAGAACAACTGGGCTAAGATCAATAATAAGTGGTATTTATTTGATTCCAACGGCGCTATGGTCACCGGCTGGCAGCAGAGAAATAACTTATGGTATTTCTTAAACAGCGACGGAACTATGACAACAGGATGGGTCGTTTCTAATAATAAATGGTATTGTTTAAATCCTTCTACTAGCAGCGGTGTGGAGGGAGCTATGATGATCGGATGGATCAATTATAATAATAAATGGTATTATACCGATAATACAGGTGCCATGCAGGAAGGCTGGAAGCAGGTAGACGGAAACTGGTATTATTTCTATCCAGGTGAGGGATCAAAGGCTGTCAATACTACAATCAGCGGATTCCCGGTGGATGGCAACGGCATATGGCGTAAATAATATCAGGAAAGGAAGTAGATATCAATGAAGTGGATGCAGGGAAAAAAGAAGTGGCTGGTGCTTTTATGCGCTTTCATGGTCCTGGGAACAGGGATGACGGTTCCGGCCTCCGGAAGCCTGAAGATCCGCCTGGATCATGGGAGTAGAACCAGTTGGACGGAAGGGATCCAGGTTCCGACTGTAACAGTGAATTATTCAGAGGAAAGTCTTGAATGGAATAAGGATGTGGATGAATGGGTTCCCGGAAAAAAGATAACCGGTACCATAAGAGTCAACGGCACTTATACCAGATCTGATTGCACCGTTTATGGGGGCAGCCTGGTCTCTGTTAAGGCAGAGGAGGGGGAAACCATAATAAAGGTGTCCTACGTTCCCGTAGCAATGCTGGAAAGCCCGGAAAGGGCAGGCTGGAGCGACAGCGCCAAAACAAAGGCTTCCTGGAAGAAGGTTCCTTTTGCATCCAGATATCAGGTGATCCTGTACAAGGAAGGCGGTATCTGGATCAAGAGCCTGACTACTTCGTCTACTTCTGTGGACCTTTTGCAGTACATGGATGGAGGCTATAAGTATTACTATACCGTAAAGGCAATTTTAAAGGATTCTTCTGAAAATGATTATTTAAAAGAAGGAGAAGTGACCACCTCCGATGATTCCGTGCTTCAGGAACTGGGAGAAACTTCCGGAACCTGGGCAGAGTATCAGAACGGAAAGAAGTACCGGGGCGAGGATGGAAACTATGTTGTGGGCCAGTGGAAGATGGTCAGCGGAAAATGGTATTATTTTAACAATGATGGTTACGCAGTCATTGGCTGGCAGTATATAGGCAATAAATGGTATTATATGGGAGCAGATGCCCAGATGCTGACCGGCTGGCAGCAAGTGAACGGAAAATGGTATTACTTAAATACTGAAGGCGACATGGCTATCGGCTGGATCCAGCCGCAGCCTGGAAAATGGTATTATTTCTATAGTGACGGCAGTATGGCGGTGAATACCAAGGTTGAGGGCATTTATCAGGTGGACGGCTCCGGACTTTGGACTCCGTAATAAAAATGGCACAGATGGCTGCATCTGTGCTGTTTTTATTTCTTATGATTAAAGAAGATGCAAAATTTCTTCAAACATGAAAAGCCTTTCAATTGCTTAGCTGTCTTTGGAAAGTCCTGCATTTTGCTTCATATTCCTTTGCATTATGATCGTTGCGGTTATTGCCAGCACATCTTACCTGGTATTTACTATTTCCCCCGTTTCCCTGTTCCCATTTCCGTACAAAGGGTGAGCAGGTAATAAGCCATAAATCATCATTTACCAAGAAAATTTCCGCCTGTACCCCTGGAATTTACAAAAGATTCGTGCCGATGCTTGACTGTTATGCAATATTCATCTAAAATTATGTGGCATATGAATGTTGGAATTTATCAGAGAAAGGTCTGCTATGGGAATAATAAAAACGTCAAAGCTGATATTTGATTATATCAGAAGAGATGAGGAAGAAAATATTGAAGAGATTAAGCGTGCCATCGACGGCGTCAGCCTGGATATTAAGGCCGGACAGTTTGTAGCCATACTTGGGCACAACGGTTCCGGCAAGTCTACCTTTGCAAAACAGTTGGATGCGATCCTGCTTCCTACGGAAGGGACCGTGTGGATCCAGGGAATGGATACTTCCGTAGAAGAAAATTTGTGGGAAGTACGGAAAAGGACCGGAATGGTGTTCCAGAACCCGGATAACCAGATCATTGGAAACATCGTGGAGGAAGATGTGGGATTTGGTCCTGAAAATCTGGGCGTTCCCACGGAGGAGATCTGGAAGCGGGTGGATGAGAGCCTGGAGAGCGTTGGAATGTCTGCGTTCCGGTTAAAGTCCCCCAATAAGCTTTCAGGAGGCCAGAAGCAAAGGGTAGCCATTGCAGGCGTTATGGCCATGCGGCCCCAGTGCATTGTTTTGGACGAGCCTACGGCCATGCTGGACCCAAACGGCCGGAAGGAAGTTGTAAAAACGGTCAGGGAATTAAACAGGAAGGAAGGGATCACGGTCCTGCTGATCACCCACTATATGGAAGAGGTCATAGATGCAGACCGGGTCATTGTCATGGACAAAGGGAAAGTGGTCATGGACGGAATTCCAAAGGAAATTTTCTCAAGAGTAGAGGAACTGAAATCCTACCGCCTGGATGTCCCTCAGGTAACGGAGCTTGCCTATGAGCTTCAGAAGAATGGCGTAGACTTACCCGATGGGATACTGACACTGGAAGAGCTGATGGAAAATCTTCTGCCTAGGTTTGCAGAGCGTTTTCCTGGAAAGGTAACTCTGGGGAATGGAGCAAAGGATGGCAATTAAAGCAGAGCATTTAAATTATGTTTACAGCCTTGGTACGGCCTTTGAACAGAGGGCGTTAAAGGATGTGAACCTGGAAATAAATGATGGAGAATTTGTGGGCCTTATTGGACATACAGGCTCCGGCAAGTCCACCCTGATCCAACATTTAAATGGATTGATGAAAGCGACTGACGGCGCCATCTATTATAATGGAAGAAACATTTATGAGGAAGGGTACAATCTCCGGGCCTTGAGAAGTAAGGTAGGGCTTGTATTCCAGTATCCGGAGCATCAGCTTTTTGAGATCAATGTGTTTACAGACGTTTGCTTTGGACCAAAAAACCAGGGGCTTTCAAGGCAGGAAGCTGAAGATCGGGCAAGGGAGGCGCTGACCATGGTAGGGCTTGATGAAAGCTTTTATGGCCGGTCGCCCTTTGAGCTTTCCGGAGGCCAGAAGCGGAGAGTGGCCATTGCAGGCGTTTTGGCCATGAACCCGGAGGTGCTTATTTTGGATGAACCAACCGCAGGCCTGGATCCAAGAGGAAGAGATGAGATCCTGGATCAGATCGAAAGGCTTCACAAGGAAAGGAACATGACCATTGTTTTGGTTTCCCACAGCATGGAGGACATTGCCCGGTATGTGGACCGGATCCTGGTTATGAACCATGGGGAAAAGGTGTTTGATGATACGCCCAAGGAAGTATTCAAGCATTTCAAGGAGCTGGAGGCCATGGGCCTTGCGGCGCCCCGGATCACTTATGTAATCCATTCGCTGCGGGATCGCGGAGTCCCCATTGATGATAACATTACAACCGTAGAAGAAGCCAGAGACGAGATTTTACGCCTTCTGGGAAAATAGGTGGGGAGATATTATGCTGAAAGATATTACTTTAGGGCAGTATTATCCGGTGGATTCCTTGCTTCACAGGCTGGATCCCCGGACAAAACTGTTTGGGACCATGGTTTTTATCATATCCCTTTTTATTGCAAATGATATATGGGCTTATTTGACCGCCACTCTTTTTCTGGTCATGGCCATCCGTTTGAGTCAGGTTCCTTTTAAGTTCATGGTGAGGGGATTAAAGGCGATTGTATTTTTGCTTCTCATCAGCGTCAGCTTTAATTTGTTCCTGACACCAGGAGAACCAATCTTCCAGCTAGGATTTTTGAAATTGACAAAGGAAGGTGTTAAAACGGCATCCTTCATGGGAATCCGGCTCATTTACCTGGTGATCGGCTCTTCCATTATGACCCTTACCACGACTCCCAACCAGCTCACCGATGGCCTGGAAAAGAGCCTGGGATTTTTAAAGAAGGCAGGAGTTCCGGTTCATGAGGTATCCATGATGATGTCCATTGCCTTAAGATTCATTCCTATCCTAGTGGAGGAAACCGATAAGATCATGAAGGCTCAGATGGCCAGGGGCGCTGATTTTGAAACAGGGAATCTGATCCAGAAGGCAAAGAACATGATCCCCCTTCTGGTTCCATTATTTATTTCCGCGTTCCGCCGGGCTACGGATCTGGCAATGGCCATGGAGGCCAGATGCTACCGGGGCGGGGAGGGAAGGACGAAAATGAAACCCCTCCGGTATAAAAAACAGGATGGGATCGCCTATGTGGTGCTTCTGGTATATCTGGGGGCCATAGCAGGACTTGGAATCATGGGATAAGGCTTCTCATAAAAAAAGGAGGATATATGAAACGGGTTAAGATGATTGTGGCCTATGACGGCACCAATTACTGCGGCTGGCAGATCCAGAATAACGGGATCACGATTGAGGAGGTCTTAAATAAGGCGCTGACTTGCCTTTTAAAAGAGCCAATAACCGTGATCGGGGCCAGCAGAACCGATTCCGGGGTCCACTCTGAGGGGAATGTGGCGGTCTTTAATACGGAGAACCGGATGCCTGCCGACAAAATATGCTTTGCCTTAAACCAGAGGCTTCCTGATGATATCAGGATTCTCCAGTCCCAGGAGGTAAGACCGGATTATCATCCGAGAAAGCAGAACTGTGTTAAAACCTATGAATATAAAATCATGAACCGGAAGATCGAAGTACCTACCATGAGGCTGTACAGCTATTTCTGCTATTTTCCCCTGGATGTGGAATTGATGCGGGAAGGCGGGGCTTATCTGGTGGGAGAACATGATTTTAGAAGCTTTTGTACGGCCAGGGGACAGGTGGAAGAGACGGTGCGTACCATTTATAGCCTGGACATTGAAAAGAGCGGGGATATGATTACCATACGCATTAAGGGAAGCGGTTTCCTGTATAACATGGTGCGGATCATCGCCGGGACGCTGATGAAGGTGGGCATGGGAGCGTATCCTCCGTTCCATGTAGAAGAGATCATAGATGCCAGGGACAGGAAGGCTGCCGGACCAAAGGCGGCGGCTAAGGGACTTACTCTGGTAAGCCTTGAATATGAAACAGAACTTAAAAAGCAGATCCATGGAGAGAATAAGGAGTGGAGTTATACCCTTTTTCAGGATAAGATCCTTTCAGAAGGAAATGCCTGGCTTAATATCCACCGGTGCAGGGCGGAAGATTTTGACAGGCTTTTGGTCCGGGTGGTCCATCAGGCGGTGCAAAACGGTGCCAGGACCATTTTTGTAAAAGATGAGGAGATGGATGGAAGGATTATTTTGGGAAGGCCCTATGGATTTTATACTTTTCAGGCGGATCCTGAGAGCCAGGGATGGGTTGTGACGCAAAAATAGGCCGAAAAATCTTGAATTGTGGGAGTAACGAGCCAAGTGAATGTGCTTGCATGTTCATTTAGCGGCTGTCACATCAACATGAAGCGGCCAGTAAAGGGTGTTTTCTTCATGTTTTATGGGAAAAGAGGTTGACACATCCATCGAAATGTAATATAATGTATAACTGTGACGTTAGACGAAAATGTTCAGCCAAAGCCCCGGAGTGAGCATTTTGTAATAAAGTTTTTGAGAGGTTGTTTTTTGATTTCTCATACAAGGTGCCGCTTTTGGTACCGTCCATCCGATTGTGAAAACTTGTTTTCATAATATGGTTATGCTTAAAAACACCATAATTTACAGGAGGTTGTCCAATGAAGACTTTTATGGCTAGTCCAGCAACAATTGAAAGAAAATGGTACGTAGTTGACGCTACAGGATATACATTAGGACGTTTGGCTTCAGAAGTAGCTAAAGTATTAAGAGGTAAGAATAAACCGATCTACACACCGCATATGGATTGCGGCGATTATGTGATCGTTGTAAACGCAGATAAGGTTGCCGTAACCGGTAAGAAATTAGATCAGAAGATCTACTACCACCATTCTGATTATGTAGGTGGTATGAAGGAAACAACTTTAAGAGAAATGATGGCTAAAAAGCCTGAAAAAGTAATGGAGCTGGCAGTTAAAGGTATGCTTCCAAAGGGACCTTTAGGTAGAAGCATGATAACAAAACTTCACGTATACGCAGGTGCAGAACATAACAATGCTGCTCAGAAACCAGAAGTTTTAGAGTTCAAATTTTAATCGGAGGCACTGAAAGGAGGAAGTTATCATGGCTAATGCAAAATTTTATGGAACAGGTAGAAGAAAAAAATCTATCGCTAGAGTATATTTAGTACCAGGCACAGGTAAGATCACCATCAATAAAAGAGATATTGACCAGTATTTAGGTCTTGAAACATTAAAGGTTGTTGTACGTCAGCCGTTGGTTGCTACAGAGACAGTTGATAAGTTTGACATTCTTGTAAACGTTCACGGAGGCGGATTCACCGGACAGGCTGGTGCAATCAGACACGGCATCTCAAGAGCATTGCTTCAGGCAGATGCGGACTATCGTCCGGTTCTTAAGAAAGCAGGTTTCTTAACAAGAGATCCAAGAATGAAAGAAAGAAAGAAATACGGCTTAAAGTCAGCTCGTCGTGCTCCACAGTTCTCCAAACGATAATCTTTGGTCTTCCCAGAGCTTCTCGAAGCCACTGTTTATCAGAGGTTTGGATGTACGTGAAATATCGTGGATTTTGACTTATAAGATACAAAAATATAGTTATGTAAAGAGATGGCTTCCGCTTTGGAAGTCATCTCTTTTTCGCTTTATAGGAAATTTCGCAAATAGTCAAAAATAGTGTATAATAGTACTGAAATAAAAAATAGTATGATAAAAGAGCGAAGGGGGAACTCTGCCATGACCTTTCGATATCGTTCAAATAGTGCAGCTTTTTTGTGGTAAACTTCTAAAACCAACATAGATGAGCTACATTTCTGGCAGCCAAGTGGGTCATATCCAAAAGTTAAAAGGATAGAATTACGCCAGTCTAAATGTTGCAAGAGAAGTTTTCGTTTTTCCGGAGAGAGACACTTTCGGAGATTTTTCTCTTGTTTGTGGTGCTTGGCATAAATGCCATAATAGCGAAACATTTTAAGATGCTTCTTCGGAATATGTATGATAAGTCGTTTAATAAAGTCTAAGGAAGGTACACACTCCGCTGAGGATCCCATTTGAGATCCCTGCCAAAGGTATGAAGTACGCAGATGAAGCCAGGAGTAAACTTATTTTTCTTTTAGCTATGTGTTTGGTTTATTATAGCATGACTAAATTTTCCGGACAGACATTCCAGTGCGTAGTTGACATATAAGCGACTTCCGTTTACCAGTACGGATTCATCCAGGTCAAAGCATTCATGATGAAGCGGCCATGAAGTTCGTTTAGTTCCATCATTTGTTCCTAAGAATACCATGACGCCGGGAACCGTGTTTAAATAGCGTGAAAAGTCTTCGGAGGCCATGCTGGCAGGGCGTTCCATAAGATTATCTTTTCCCCATATCGCCAGTGCTGCGGTCTTTGCGATATTGCAGCAGCCTGGGGTGTTGACCGTTGGAAGCAGGGAAGGCGTATAAGTAACAGAGGAAGAACAACGGAACATGGCGGCCGTGTGATTGCTGTATCGTGTGAGCGCTTCACAGAAATAACCGCTGAGCTCTTTTTTAAAGAAACGGATATTTCCTGACAAAACTGCCTCCTGTGCCAGCAGGTTGATCTTTGTACCAGATTGAAAGATGCCAATGGTCAGTACGGCTGGTTCCTGGGGATCAATTTCCCGGCTGATGACCTGCTGGAGATTGACGGCCAGATGGGCACCGGTAAGGAGTGCGTCCGATCCTAGCTGCGGTGTTGCTCCGTGGCTTCCTGTACCTGTAATACGGATGGAAAAATCATCAACACCTGCCATGCAGGGGCCGGGTAGGATGCTGATTTTGCCTGATGGAATATCGGGCGCCACATGAATGGCAAAAACGGTATTTACACCGTCTAGCATGCCGTTTTCAATCAGCTTTTGGGTCTCGCGGCCAGTTTCCTCGGCCGGTTGAAAAACGAGACGTATGGTACCGGAAAAGATATCACGGCATTCCGAAAGAAGCTTTGCCGCGCCCAGCAGCATGGCCGTATGAGAATCATGTCCACAGGCATGCATGACACCGGGACACTCAGAGGCATACTCAGTGTTGGTCTTTTCCGTAAGAGGAAGGGCGTCCATATCGGCACGAAGCAGAACTGTTTGATTAAGTCCATTTGTCCTGGTGCCGGTAATTTCCCCGATGACATCGGTCTCATGAATCGTGCGATAAGGAATCTGCATCTGTTCCAGTTCTTTTTTTACAAGGGTTTGAGTCAGGAATTCTATTCCACTCAGTTCTGGTTGTTTGTGTATTGTCCGCCGTATGCGGACAATGTAGTCAGATAATGTTGAAAAATCTTCCATATTAAAAATCCTCCTGTTGTTGCATCTCGTCTTTATATTGGGCAGGTGTCATGTTGGTACATTTCTTGAAAAGTTTTGAAAAGTAGTTTGGATCGCTAATCCCGACCGCTTCTGCGATTTCATAAATCCGCATGCAGCTGTTTTGCAGCAGCCGTTTTGCTTTTTCAATACGTATGGAAGTTAAATAATCTATAAAGTTCATATGTGTGACTTCTTTAAAAATACGGCTCAAATAAGAGGGATTGACGTAATTCATTTCGGCGATCTTCTTAAGTGTCAGGGTTGACTGAGCTAAATTTTCATTGATATATTGCAGGATGGAATGAATGAGCTTGTTTCCTTTTGCATCGGTATATAAATTTATTTGGTGAAGAGTAAAACTTACCATTTGGATGACGTATTGCTTGATATCCTTTTCATCTGTCAGCTTCAGTATATTAGTATAAGGCAAATGATCCGTGTTATAGATCTCACTGTATGAGATTCCTTTATCTCTCAGTGTAGTGAGCACTATGTTGACAATGGAAAGAGACAGCACCATGACGTCGGAAAGGCCGTGGCCGGGAATGTATTCCAACGAGTCATAGGCTTTTTTTACGCGTTGCAAGGCGGTATCTTCCTGAGGAATCTGCATGAACAGGGAGAGTTCCTCTGTAACCGTGTTAATCAGATTCTGCAGCGCCTGCTGGTTTCGTTCCAGCGGTGGATTGGCGAGAAAAGATTTGTTATGGCTGTATTTGGCGACCTGGGCGTTTTGGTAGGCCTGGCGGTAGGAGCTGGGGATGTCTTCCAGACATTCCACGGGCGTTCCGACTCCTACATAAGATTTTATGCCGAGCCGGTCTCTGATCAATGTAGAAAAATGAAACCCATAATTGTATAAGTTGATTTTTCGGTTCTCGATTAAAAGGATTAAATTCATGTGAATATCCTGAAAAACCAGGACGCCGCTGATGCGTGTGGCAACGGAGAGGATAATTTCCTTGCACTGGAATTGCTGCATGATGCTTTCCTCGATATCCTGACTGACTTTCAGGGTCAAAAGAAGAATATTGAAAAATCCGGAATCCCGGTGCAGAGGAATTTGATAGTAGGCAAGGTTTTCCCACAGATAATCAGAAGGGAGGCGGCTTACCATCATGTTACTGAGAAAGTTCTGTATGATATAGCTGCGGTTTTCATTAAGCTTTTTCTGCAGCAATTCATGTTGGTAAAGCTTTTTCTGTTCTTCTATGATGGTGCTCCGTATATCGGTCATAACCCGGATCAGTTCTTCTTTTTTCATAGGTTTTAACAGGAAGCTGGATATTCCGATTTCCAGGCCCTGTTTGGCGTAATCAAATTGATCATGAGCGGTCAGAGCAATGATCTTGATATGTGGATATTCCTCGAGAACCATTTCAGCAAAATCCAGACCATTTATAAAAGGCATTTCAATATCGGTGATGATGACATCCGGTTTATCGCAGGCAATCAGTTCCAGCGCCTGATTTGCGCTGGAGACATCATTTACGATTTCGTAATCCAGTTCTTCCCAAGGGATGCAAATTCGGAGCAGCCCTCTCATCTTATCCTCGTCATCTACGAACATCACTTTGATTGGTTGTGGTTGATACATGTCAGTACACCTCCTAAAACGGTATTTTTATCATGACAGAAGTTCCCATTCCCTTTTTGCTGCAGATTTCTACGGAGCCTTTATCCGGGTAGGAAATATAGACCCGCTCAATTGTACCCGCCAATCCAAAGCTTTCTTTTGCAGAAGGACTGGCGGTGGAAAGAAGACTTTTTATGAGATTCTTTTCCATGCCTATTCCATTGTCAGAGACTGTAATGCATATAAGATCGGACTGGCGTTTGACAGAAATATGAATTATACCGGGTTCTCCAAGTGGCTTAATTCCATGGTAGATGGAATTTTCGACCAGTGGCTGAAGGAGAAGTTTGATAATTTCATGTTGATACAGAGCTTCGTCTATCTCATATGTGGTAGTGAAAAGCTCATCGTAGCGCAGGGATAACAGGGCGGTGTAATCTTTCACTATCTGTATTTCCTGTTCAATCGTGATAAACTGTCTTCCTTTGCTCAGACTTTGACGATAAAAGCTTCCAAGAGCAGTGAGGGCGTCATAGGCCTGATTTAAGTCTCCGGTAAGCATGATGTAACCAATGGTATCCAGGGTGTTATAAAGAAAATGAGGTTTCATTTGTTCCTGTAATGCGCGGAGTTCCGTTTTCCTTTTCAGTTTTTGTTCCTGTACCAGCCGGTCCATGAGAAATTGGATCTGTTCTATTAAATGGTTGTAGTGAATTTCCAGAAGCCCCAGCTCGCTGGCGGGATGGCGTACCGTGACTGATTTAAAGTTGCCGCTTTCCGCATGGCCCATGGCTTGTATCATTTGAGAGACCGGCGTCTGAATAGATTTGGCTAAGATGATGACGCAGATCAGCATAAGCACTATATTAATAAAGAAGATCCAGAAGGAAATACGGAGCAGAGAAGTACTGAGCGCAGTCTCATACTTTAAAGGAAACGTGGCGATCAGTTTCCAATGATATTCCGGTATATAGATTCCGGCTGATAGGTATTCCCTGCCGTTTGAACTGAAGTAAGGGGAATCAGGACTGACAAAATGGCGGATGTTATGGTGGACGTCTCCCTCATTTATGGTGCCATAAGTACTGATGATTTCTCCGGAATCATCATACAGAGTGATTTCTATATCAGATGGATTAAAAACATGCTCAAAAGTCTGATTAATGGAACGCGTCGGAATGTTCATAATAGAAAAGCCAATAGGCTTCTGGGTCTCCAGATCATTAATTACCCGGATTGATGACAGGAAATCCTCCGAATAATCAGGAACGAAAATATTGCCGGCGCGAAGAGATAGAATGCAGCTTCCTTTTGCAGCCAGAGCCCTTTGATACCAAGATGCTTCTGTGACAGAATGAATAACCAGAGTCTTTATGCTAAACTTGTCGACTCCATAGATTTGTCCTTTCAAATTCATGACATAAATGGAATCGAGGTGATTATAACTGTCAATGACTGTAAAAAGATAGTTGTCATAATACTTCCGTTCTGTTGGTGATAATGGGAGCTTTGTCAGATCGGATATACCACTTTTTAATAAAAGATTATAGCTGTTATTGGTGTTTTCTACCATTTCCACTATGTTTGAGCGGATAGAGGTCAGAGTCTGTCTGGAGTGCTGTTCCATGTTAGACAGAACGTACTCTCTGGATACATAACGGTATGAAAAGTAGGTCAGAATGACGCTGAGAAACAGAAACAGGAAAAAGACCGTACTGATTTTTCTTGATATTTTACTATGGAATGCCCAATTCCATAGAGTTGAAATGGTATGACTTCGTTTCCCCATATATGCCCCCCCTACTTAGCCATCATATCATGGGAAAATTTAAATGTAAATAAAGCAGTAAACGAAGTAAAAAATCTACTAGATAAAGTAATCGATTTACTATAAGGGTGAATGGTGAGGTGTAAAATAGTAAGGGAATCACCAGAAAAAGTAAACTCTCTCTCTTTTATGAAAACACTGGATTGTGTACAATAGAATCACATTCACAAAGGCGCGCTTTTGAAACAGACAGTAACAAATCGTATTATAAAATTGGAGGAGCGAAAACATGAAAAAAAGAATAATGAAAACAATCATGGCACTGACACTTACGGGGACCATGGCCATGGGACTTGCAGCCTGCGGTTCGGGTTCAGGAGGCAGTACGGCAGGAGAAGATATCACCGTGACGGAGCAGACGAAAGAAAGCAAAGATATGGCCAAGGACGTAGCAGAAGACGTACCTGTAATAAAACTTTGGCATATATTCGGCGGAGACACCGATCCCAATAAGGCAATTATCGATCAGGTAGTGAAGGAGGCGGAAGAAAAATTTCATGTAAGTATAGAGTCTGATACGGCTGAAAATGAAGCTTATAAGATGAAATTGAAGGCGGCGATAGCGGCTAATGAAACACCGGATATCTTTTATACGTGGGGACATGGTTTTATGAAGCCGTTTGTTGAGGCGGGGAAAATATCGGCACTGGATGATTATCTGACAGATGATTTTAAATCGCATCTGGGATCTTCAACACTGACTGGTTTCCAGTTTGATGGAAAAACGTATGGGCTGACCACGGATCAGTCGGTGGCATGTATGTTCTATAATAAAGAAATGTTCGAAAAACTAAATCTGAAGGTTCCGGAAACGTTTGATGATTTTCTGAATGTATGTCAGACTTTTATTGATAATGGAATTACTCCACTGACTGTGGGAGGAAAAGAACCGTGGACCATTGCCATGTATCATGACCTTCTGGCTTTGAGAGCCGTTGGGAGCGAGGGAGTGAAGACCGCCACGGGAAAAGAAACGGGCTATGATAATCCGGGCTTTTTAGAAGCGGCAGAGTCTCTGAAAAAGCTGGTAGATATGGGCGCATTTCCGGAAGGCTCTGCAGGCATCTCCAGAGAGGAATCAGAGGTGTCATTCCTTCAGGGCCAGACTCCGATGTATTTAAATGGAAGCTGGACAGCAACGAGAGTGTATAAGGATTCTTCCCTTGTGCAGGGAAAAATCGGAGTATTCCCATTCCCGGTCTTAAAAGATGGGAAATCGGGAGTAAACGATTTTACTGGTGGACCGGATACAGCGTTTGCAGTCAGTGCTGCGACGAAAGACCCGGCTCTTACGACTGAGGTTGCCCAGTATATTGCGTATGAACTGGCAATTGGAAAGTATAAAATTGGTTCCAGTATTCTTCCATATGTGAACGTAGATGTGGACGAGTCAGAAATCAATCCTCTTTTAATGGAAATCTATGATTTCACGAAGGATGCTACCAGCTACACGATCTGGTGGGATAACCTGCTGGAGGGCAAGGATGCCACGGTATATTTAAATAAGCTTCAGGAGCTTTTTGTTGGAGACATCACGCCGGAACAGTACGTGGCTGAGCTGCAGAAATTGAATCAGTAAATGCGCAGGAAGGGGGCTGGAGACAGCCCCCTTCATTAAAAAAGAATGGAGGGATTTTGTGAACCGAGTACTGTCAAATAAAAAAGCTGTGTTAATTTTCCTGTTTCCGGCGCTGTTTTTGTTTTTTATAATCATTGTAGTGCCGATTTTTATGTCAGTATTTTACAGCCTTACAGAGTGGGATGGAATCGGAAAACAGATATTTACAGGACTGGATAACTACAAGGAACTATTTCACAATAACGGCGATGGATTCTGGAGAGCAGTTAAAAATTCACTGATTTTTGCCGTGGGGTCCGTTTTCATACAGCTGCCGATTTCCCTTGTGCTGGCGTTGCTTCTGGCGCGGGGAGTGAAGGGAGAGCGGTTTTATGTCAGGGTATATTTTATTCCGGTATTGATTTCGACAGTAGTCATAGGACAGCTCTGGCTGAAAATCTACAATCCACAGTATGGCCTGCTCAATACGATTTTGAACTCCATAGGACTGGGACGTTTTGCTGGAAACTGGCTGGGTGATACAAAAAAGGTGATTTTTGCAGTCATAGTACCGGTACTGTGGCAGTATATCGGTTATCATATGCTGCTGATGTATGCCTCTGTTCGATCCATATCCGAGGAAGTTTTCGAGGCGGCCCGTATTGATGGAGCCAATGGTATTCAAATGGCCTTCTGGATTACTATTCCATTGATGAAACCGATCCTGAAAGTATGCGCTACTTTTGCCGTGGTGGGTTCTTTGAAAAATTTCGATCTCGTTTATGTTATGACGGGAGGTGGACCGGCCGGGGCGAGCCAGCTTCCAAGTACTTTAATGGTTGAAACCATATTTTCCAGAAACATGTATGGGTATGGAAGTTCAATGGCCATCTTCATTATTTTTGAATGTTTTATTTTTGCCTGGTTGATCCGCAAGGCATTTCGGGACAATGATTGAAGGAGGGACTTATGAAAAATATAAGATTATCTCAGGTTGTGATTCAGGCGGGCCTGATATTTTGGGCAGTGCTTCAAATATTTCCCTTATACTGGCTTCTGACCTTTTCGCTCAAAGACAATACAGAAATTTTTCAGGGAAATATGATTGGCCTTCCCAGGATTTGGCATTTTGAAAATTATGCTCATGCTTTTATGGGCGGCAATGTGGGGAGGTATCTGGTGAACAGCATCATCGTCACAGCGGCAACAATTATGATTGTATGCATGGCATCTTTAATGGCATCCTATGCGCTGATCAGAATGAAATGGAAGCTTCGGAAACTATTTCAGATGATGTTTATAATGGGGATTACGATTCCCATCCACGCAGCATTGCTTCCTGTATTTATCATGATGCGGCAGGCTCATTTAATTAATACTTACTGGTGCCTGATCATTCCGTATTCAGCGTTTGCAGTACCCATGGCCATTATGATCAGTTCAGGTTTTATCACCTCGATTCCGGTGGAGTTGGAGGAGGCTGCGTGTATTGATGGCTGCAGCATCTACAAAATATTCATAAGGATTATTCTTCCGTTAATGAAGCCATCATTGTCCACGATTGCTATATTTACATTTCTCCAGTCATGGAACGAATTGATGTTTGCGGTCGTATTTATCAGCAAGCCGGTATACCGGACACTGACGGTTGGAATTCAGTCGCTGGTGGGGCAGTATACGACCGACTGGGGGCCCATCGGAGCCGGGTTGGTGGTTGCAACTTTTCCAATTATTATTATTTATGTTATTTTAAGTAAACAGGTTCAGCAGAGTCTGATTGCTGGATCTGTAAAAGGGTAGGTGGTATATGATGGAGAAATCTTTTGATGAAGTAATAAGCCGAAGAGGAACAAACTGCGCAAAATACGATGAAATGGATAAAAAATATGGGGAAGATGTCCTTCACTGTGGTGTGGCTGATATGGATTTCCAGGTGCCAGAGTCTATAAGAGATGCGTGTAAAAAGGTAGTAGAACACGGAATTTTCGGCTATACCAACCTTCCGTCCTGCTATCCTGGAGTTGTCGGAGAGTGGATTCGAAGGGAATACGGCTGTGAAGTTGAAGATGAATGGATTTTGTTTTCGCCGAGAATCAACATAGGGCTTAACATGGCCGTAGAGACGTTTACGAAGCCGGGGGATAAAGTTATCGTTCATATGCCAGCGTATCCGGCACTTACGGAGGCGGTGGAAAAGCATAACAGAATCATACTGGAAAGCCCTCTGAAATGGGATGGAGTACGGTGGAACATGAACTTTAGCGAACTGGAAGCCCAGATGGATGATTCGGTAAAGATGATGATTTTATGTAATCCGCAGAATCCGACGGGGCGGGTGTGGGGGGCAGAAGAGCTAAAGGTGGTGGAACGCTTTTGCATAGAATACGATCTGCTTTTGCTTTCTGACGAAATACATGCCGATATTGTAAGAGAGGGAAAAAAATTTAACAGTGTCCTTTCACTTTCAGAACAGATGAAAAAGAGGATGGTTGTTTATCAGTCCATTACGAAGACGTTTAATATTCCCGGAATTATTTTTTCCAATATGATCGTACCGGATCTTGAAATGCGCCAGGCCATGAAGGCTGCTGTGGATTGTGAGGGATTTCACAATCCTAATGTTTTTGCGGCTGCTGTCATTGAACCTGCATACCGGGAATGCGGAGCGTGGAAGAGAGCACTGAATACATATCTGGATGGGAATTTCAGATATCTTGCGGGATATCTGAAAGAGAAAATGCCATTGTTTGAGCTGAGAGCGCCGGAAGGAACTTTTCTGGCATGGATCAGCTATGAGAAAACCGGGCTGACAGAAGAGGAGATATGCAGTTTTTTTCTGAAGGATGCGAAGGTTTCCGTTTACGAAGGCAGCCATTTTGGAGAACAGGGACGGGGGTATATACGGTTTAACGCGGCAGTTCCCAGGGGGGTGCTGAAAGAAATACTGGACAGGATAGAAAGGGCGTATTGTGAAAGATGGTCTGCTTTATGGCAAGAAGGAGCCTTGATAAAGCATTTAAAATTGCTGCAGTAAAACTGGTTCTTGAAGATGATATGCCTGTTTCTGACGTGTCAAAAGAACTTTCCATTCATTATAACTCTGGTGCTAGTATATAAGTATGGACACAGAAAGTTGAACATCCTATAATAAACACAAAGGAGTGTTCAACATGGCAAAAAATCAAAAATCCTATACCCCTGAATTCAAGTAGCGGATTGTAGATCTGTATATGAAAGCTGGCAAAGGTATAACAGAATTATCTAACGAATATGGCCTTCCAAAAAGCACAATCTCTGCCTGGGTAAAATCTCTTTCTTCAATACAAGTTTCAGAAACAGAAACTATTTCTATGAAGGAGTATAAGGCTCTTCAAAAGAAAATAAAGTAACTAGAGATGGAGAATGAAATATTAAAAAAGCTACTGCCATATTCGCCAAAAATCAATAGCTGAGTACGTGTCCTTTATTCAAGCTAATCTTGGTATTCGTAGTGTTCTAGTACGCAAATATACGTATCAAAAGAATTAGGGTAAGGTTCCTGACGATAAAGAAAATATACTCAATCGTAATTTTAATGCTTCAACAATAAATCAAAAGTGGGTTACTGACATAATGGCAAAAAAGATTGCAGATTACTGTTTATCTAAGCCAGGTACGTACTTGAACTACCCTTTTGGGTCGGATACAGCAGTGATAAAAGTAAACAGGCTCCCAAAGGCCGTATGAGATGAATTGAGAGGTGCAATATGAAGCTTGACCGCCTTATGGGCATATTAACCATTTTGCTACAAAACGAGCGTATAAACGCACCATATCTTGCCGAGAAGTTTGAAGTCTCACGCCGTACGATTGGGCGGGATATTGATGCACTCTGTAAGGCCGGAATACCAATTATCACCTACCAAGGCAGCGGAGGCGGTATTTCAATCGCAGAAGGCTTTAAGCTGGATAAAAGCATTCTTACTTCCGACGAGCTTTCCGGAATCATCGCAGCCCTTAAAGGTATTGGGAGTGTATCAGAAAAATCACAGATGGAAAGGACGCTTGACAAGCTTTTCCCTAACAATGATGTTGTTATGTCTCTGACAGAACCTATAGTAATTGACCTTGCCTCTCATTACCAAGGTGAATTGACACAAAAAATTGAGCAAATCAAAAAAGCCATCTATGAAAAGCGGCTGATTGAGTTTGACTATTATTATGAAAAAGGTGTGGCACACCGTCATATTGAGCCTGCCTTTGTGATTTTTTACTGGTCATCTTGGTATGTGTTTGGTTTTTGTACTCTCCGTCAGGATTTTAGGCTGTTTAAGCTTCAACGATTATGGGATTTGAAACTTTGTGATGAAACCTACATTAAGAGAGAAATCCCACTTAAAAAGCGAGACTTCAATTCGTGCCTGCCTGATGACAAAATTCTGGTGGCATTATTTGACCCATCTTTAAAATATCAGCTCATTGAAACGTATGGATTTGATTGTTGCACAGAAACAGATGAAGGCTTGCTTCGTGCTGAAATAGGATACACTAACCGGGAATATATTGTGGCCTGGCTTTTGGGATTTGGAGCAAAGGTTAAAATTCTTGAGCCGGCAGACCTTGTAAATGATATAAAGCGAATGGCAGCAGAAATAATAAATAACTATTCTTAAACAAGACATGCAGTTGTCCGGTTGCTTATGATAATATCTATTAAAAGGAGGATTTAGAGTTGAATCAGAAGGCTATAAAAAATTACGATGATTTTGTATCCGCATTGCTGGAAGCTGGATTTTCAATGGGAGGCGGAAACAGCGAAGATGTTTTTTCTTTAATCACCTGGAATTGGGATGAACAGCCGCCCTATGACACTCCGGTGCGTTGGCATACCGGAGACCCTGAAACCGATCCATGGGAATGGCGCATGCGAGTGCTGGACGAGCGTGACGATATAGCCTATGCAAAATTTTTCTTCAAAAAAAGCGGCTACATCACGAAAGAATGGATTCCTTATTTTCTTACAGCCCGGCGCGGCAATATGCTTTTTGAAGAAGCCTATGAAGAAGGATTAATCAGCAATTATGGCAAACGAATATACAGCGTTGTTGCTGAACATGAAATACTGCCGCTGCATGCTATAAAGCAGCTTGCAGGTTTCGGAAAAGAGGAGAAAAGTCAATTTGACCGGGCATTGATTGAACTCCAAATGAAAATGTATCTGACTATGTGCGGCAGGCAGCAGAAGATTTCCGGCAAAGGTGAAGAATACGGCTGGTCTTCAACGGTATTCTGCACCACTGAAAGGTATTGGGGCGAGGAGATTTTTAAAGAATCCGGCAACATGGAAAAGGCTGAAGCGATTGAAAAAATAACTAAGCAAATTTACACATTAAACCAAGATGCAGACCAGAAAAAGGTTATGAGATTCATTAAGGGATAATTCAAATCAGCGGGCCTGATGCTACTGTGTATTGCGTTTTAAGACGGAGCGGCACAACCTGCTAGTGGATAGGAAGGAGGCTACTGGAACTCTATGAAAATTGAAATTGGGGCAAATAAGCCGGAAAACTTTACAACAAATTGGCCGGAGCAGTATGAAATATTTTCGCATTTCGAGTATGCTTGTGGCATACCTAGTGTTTTACATGCAGTGACAACTCTCAAGGAAAACAATAAGCCGAACGTGAATTTTAACGCCTGGGGAAGCTTTACGGGGGATGGGGACGGTTATTTCGCCATCATTCCTTTGTACCGGCATACGCATACGTATAAAAACATTCTGCGAACAGGTGAGTTTGTTATTAATTTCATCAGCAAGGATTATTTTGACAGTTGCTGCAATACGATCCAAAAAAATGAAGAGGATACGGACGAATTTGAGGCCGGTGGGTTTCACAAGGAGGCGGCCAAAACTGTTGCTTGTCCCCGTATGCAGGAAGCTTTTCTTACATTGGAATGCAAGCTTGAAAAAGAGATGGATTTATCTGGCCAAGGCAGGACGGCGATTGTTATCGGCAGAGTAAACCATATTGCCATGCATGAGGAATATGCGGCAGGGATTGACGGCAAGTATGAAGACAATGGTTTTATGCTGAATATTCATGCGCCCAAAAATCTTAAAACGGGCGAAGGGAAAGCCAGTGGGGTTGCGGTGTGTAAGATTGTGCGGGTTAATGAGTAGGGATAAATATGACCGATTCCAATGATATTTTGACATTACAGTGGAATGAGCTTGATTTATCGCTTATTGGTGACAAGCAGGCAACACGAAAGCAGTCAGAATGAGAAAAAGAATTGAATTTCTATAGGGTGTTTTTCAGATGGATTGATCTGTCTGGGAAACATCCTTTTTTTGCGGTTCCACAACAGATTCAACGGACAGTGAAGGCAATTTTTTCTGGATTATTTTGCCGATTCGCCTGTTTCTTCACATGATTTTAAATAGCAATCCTTTATTATATCAGGATAGTAATTTTTTGATTTTATTACTGCTGTAAATTTTTTATTATGATTATGCCATTATTCATGTGATGTGTCCTCGGTTTTTTTGCTTTTCCATAATGTTCTGTTTTGGTAATCAATACGGTGTTATGACATTTATGTTATAATGGATAAGTTTTGAGGCACAATGTTAAAGTAAACTATTTTACCATGCTATCTTCGAAAGAGAATCAAGCCTGCGGGGAAAAATAAAAGGACAGGTGCCTGTCACTATAAGAACTTTTGCATGATTATATTCCTCTTGTGACATTATACACATGAGATAAAGTACAGACGATAGAATAAAAGACAATAATACGGATGCAAATATATTGACAACAGTGTGCTAAAATGATACAAATAATGCTTATAAGAACGAAATATGAAATGTGAATGATTAAGAGAAATCATTTGGCTTCTGCAACGGCAAACTGGAAGCAATTAAAAATACAGCCTAAGCTTTTAACACATACGCAGGGAATCGCTCATAGAAGCCTTCTCAAGTATATAAAACTCTCTATTAAACCAAATAAAAAAATCTCCCAAGAACAAGGAAGTGAATCCAATATGAAAAATCCACTAAACTATCAGGTCACGGAATACGACTGCGGTCCAACCACATTACTGAATGCAATGAGTTACCTTTTTACCCGGGATCAGATACCGCCGGATATCATCAAGCATATTATGCTTTTTTGTCTTGACTCCTATAATGCCAAGGGGGAATTTGGGAAAAACGGTACCTCACGCATGGCTATGATGTTTTTCAGCAACTGGATCAACCAATTCGGCAAAATGAAAAAATTTCCTGTTCAAAGCGAATATCTGACTGGAGATGAAGTGCATATTGGGGAAGACAGCAAGGTCATGTATGGTCTGCAGCAGGGCGGAGTGGTGGTGGCACGGGTGATGTACGGCTGCTGGCACTATGTATTGCTGACAGGGGCTGATGGCCAGTGCGTTTATTTATTTGATCCTTATTTCAGAAAAAAGCCCTTTAAGCAAAAGGGGGTGGAGATTATCACGGATATGCCTTATCAGAGGAACCGGTGTGTACCATGGGAAATGTTTAATGACACGGGAAAAGGTCCTTATGCCCTTGGCCCCAATGAAACAAGAGAGGCGGTCGTCATTTTTAACAGAGTGACCCAGAAGAAACCGGCAGATACCATTGAATACTTTATCTGAGACAGGATTCTCTTCAGTTTGTTTTGTACGGAAGGGGAGAGCCACGGAATAAGGCACATTTAAGCAGATTTATTTGACAAATTAAGCTCTTTATGATAACCTGAATCAAATTGTAAATGGGGGGCAGCCGCAATGAATCGATATCAACAGTTTAAAAAGCTGAATAGGGACGACGATTAGCAGCGCTTGTATCTGTGATGAATCATAGGTGCAAGCGCTAAAAGCGTTGTGCCTGTGTGGACAGACCGTTTATGGACCACATTGGTAAATGAAATTTACTCGTGTGGTTCTATTTTTTTACCCATACGGGAAAGAGAAAGGTTGTGATCGTATGGGACATATTGATGATGTCCTCATGGATATATTGGATAGAAATGAAAATTGAATGAATCATAATCAAGGAGGAATAAAGGCTGAAAGAAAAACGTCTTTTAACCTTGAATTTGTGAACAGAGTGCCCGCTTCACCGGGCGTCAACTGGATATGCAAGCATATCCGTTTAATTCATTAGGAGGCAGACAATGAAGAAAATCATGGGAATCATAGAAAAGATAACCGTTGAAGCAGAGGAATTGGGAAACCATATCGGCGAAAATGTGCAAATACATGGCAGTATCTATAAAGTCAGGAAAATGAGCGATTTCGCTTTTGTACTATTAAGAACAAAGAGAAACGTGGTCCAGTGTATTTATTCAAAGGAAATTTCCCGGTTTTCTCTTGATGAAATAAAAGAAGAAAGCAGCGTAATTGTAACCGCCCATGTCAAGGCAGAAGAGAGGTCAAAAACAGGCTATGATCTTCAGATGGTAAAGATAGAGATTTTATCATGGCCGGAAGAACCAAGCCCCATTGTAATCAATAACAAATATGTTGATGTATCTATGGAAACTCTGCTTAATTTCAGACCGGTGACGCTGCGCAACGAAAGAGAACGGGCTATTTTTAAATTACAGGAAGGGATTACCTATGGGATACGTGAGTTTTTAAAACAGGAAAGATTTACGGAAATCCATACGCCTAAGATCGTTTATGCAGGCGCTGAAGGAGGAGCAAATATCTTTTGTCTGGACTATTTTGGCAAGGAGGCATATTTAGCACAAAGCCCTCAGTTTTATAAGCAGATGATGGTAGGTGTTTACGAAAGGGTGTTTGAGATCGCGCCGGTATTCCGGGCAGAAAAACATGATACTTCCAGGCACTTAAATGAATATACAAGCGTAGATTTTGAAATGGGGTACATTGGCAGCTTTGAAGATATTATGCAGATGGAAACCATGATGCTCAGGCATGTGACGGAATATTTGAATGATCAATATGGGGACGAAATAAGACTGTTAAAAGCCAACCTCCCAGTGATCAGAGAGATTCCTGCAATTAAATTTAAGGAAGCAAAAGAACTGATTTCCATGGAATATAGCAGGCCCGTAAAAGATTATGATGATTTTGAGCCGGAAGAGGAAAAGCTGCTTTATGAGCTGATGAAGCGGAAAACAGGGAGTGAATTTGTGTTTGTGACTCATTATCCAAGCAAGAAAAGGCCTTTTTACGCCATGGACTGCAGGGAAAATCAAGAGGAAACCTTGAGCTTTGACCTTCTGTTCCGGGGCCTGGAAATAACCACAGGCGGTCAAAGGATCCACAGATATAAAGAACAGATTGAAAAAATGGAATGCAGAGGAATGAATGTGGAGCTGTTTGATACCTATCTCATGATGCATAAATATGGGATGCCCCCTCATGGAGGGCTGGGATTGGGCCTGGAACGTTTTACAAGTAAGCTGCTGGAACAGGAGAATGTAAGATTATCCACCCTGTTTCCAAGGGATATTCATCGGCTGATACCATAAAACAAGAAGAGAAATCAAGGGGATAGAAAACAGAATGGCTTCCTGCCATAAACCATAATTCAGGGAATAGTATAATAAATAACAAACAGGGAGAAAGGATACGTAACATGACAAGAGTATATTTTGTGCGTCATGCACAGCCGGACCATGGCTGGGAGGATGACAGGACCAGGCCCTTGACAGAGGAAGGCAGGGAGGATACCAGGAAGGTGCTGGAGTTTTTAAAGGATAAAAATATTCACACATTTTATTGCAGTCCATATAAACGGAGCATGGATACCATAGGGGAAACAGCCGCCCATTATGCCATGGAAATTATTACGGATGAGCGCCTCCGTGAACGTGAAAGCGGGGGAAATGGGAATTATCATGGAATGTTTAAGAAGCGTTGGGAAGACCATAATTTTCATGAGGAGGGCGGAGAATCCATCGCCATGGTACAGGAAAGGAATGTTTTGGCATTAAAAGAAATCCTTCAAAAGAATGAGGGAAAGAATCTGGTGATCGGAACCCATGGAACGGCACTTAGCAGCATTTTGAATTATTTTGATGCAAGCTGTAACTGTGATTCCTTCCTGCGCATTCTGGATTGGATGCCATATATCATAGAGCTTGATTTTGAAAAGGGAAAGTGTACGGATAAAATAGAACATCTGCATATAGAAAAGGAATTTAAGGGAAAATAGAAGAAGGATCAGGAGCGTTCATCCCTTCCTTCAACCATTATTGACTAAAAATTATCAACTATCTCATGAATGGTATGGCAAGGATGAAGAAAAAGTATTATAATAACTATGATATAATCCTGAACCCATAAGAATCAAAGTACTGCAAAGAAAAATAAAACGTACATGCGGGAGGTATCTTATGCAGACATTTAAGCAGTTGTATGAAAGTATGGTGAAATCCGTATTAAATGACGATTCGGATTCGGAGAAGGACTTAGAGATCTCCTATGATCCTCATCATCTGGACTGTCTTTTGAATCCAAAGAAGCACCCGGTGGTGATCCGCACCGGAGCCTGTACCTGTTCCAAAGAGGACCAGGAGGAATGCTTAAAGCGATGTCCTTTTGATGCATTGAAAATCAAAAAGGGCGGGATCACCGTTGATCCGGAGCTGTGTCTGGGCTGCGAAAGGTGCATTGAAGGCTGTGCGCCGGAAAAGCTGACAGCCAGCACTGATATTATTCCGGCTCTGAAAACGGTCAGAAGCTCCAAGGGACTGGTATATGCAATGATAGCCCCCGCATTTTTAGGCCAGTTTTCAAAGGATGTTACCCCGGGAAAGCTGAGGACAGCATTGAAGGCCGTGGGCTTTGACGGAATGCTTGAGGTTGCTCTGTTTGCGGACATCCTTACATTAAAAGAAGCCCTTGAATTTGATAGAAATATCAATGATGCCAGCGATTACCAGCTAACAAGCTGCTGCTGCCCCATGTGGATCGGCATGATCCGTAAGGTCTATCACCAGCTTATTCCTCATGTGCCTGGTTCTGTTTCCCCCATGGTTGCCTGTGCAAGAGTGGTAAAAGCCCTGCATCCCGATGCCCTGACCGTATTCATCGGGCCATGCCTTGCCAAAAAGGCGGAAGCCCGGGAAAAGGATCTGGCCGGTGCGGTAGATTATGTACTCACCTTCCAGGAAGTAAAGAATATATTTGACGCCCTGGGAATCGATCCGGCTGTTATGGAAGAAAGTGAAAAGGACCATTCCTCAAAAGCCGGCAGGATCTACGCCAGAAAGGGCGGAGTCAGCGAAGCGGTGGAGAACACCGTAAGAGCCATTAACCCCAATAAAAAGACTGAAATCCGCACGAAACAGGCGGATGGAGTGCCTGCCTGCAGGAAGATGATCCAGGACATTATGGAGGGGAAGATCGAGGCAAACTTTTACGAAGGAATGGGATGCGTTGGCGGCTGTGTGGGCGGGCCAAGATCTATTTTAGGAGTGGAACAGGGAACAGAGCTGGTCAATGATTATGGAGAAAAGGCGACCTATGACCATCCGGCGGAAAACCCCTATGTGATCGAGCTGCTGCACCGCCTGAACTTAGACAGCATTGAAAGTCTGCTGGAAGAAACTGAACTTTTCAGCAGAAATATTACGTAAGGAAAACAGCTTTCACCCCTTTAAACCAATAGGTGAACGATTTAAATGAGATCAGTACATGGGAATCAGGACAGACGGTTCCCATGTACTGATTTTCTTTTTTTCTCCTGAAATAAGGATAAGGGGTGATTGCATCTTGCTTTTCCCCCCTTAAAAATGCTAATATAAAAGAGTATGCACGGACAAGACAGGGAACTGGGAGAAAGGAAATAGTTATGGCAACGGGCAGAATGAATCAGCTTGTAGTAATGGTCAATTTATGCAGCAGTGTTGTAGAAGGAATCGAACACCTTATGGCCTATGAGAAAAATGAACGCCTGAAAGAGGATGCTGTCACAGGGCTCCTCACTCTGGAGGAGAATTTAAGGGGATTTAAGGCGGACAATTCCGTGATCCATGAAACGAGATGGATGGCGGAGGTCATAAGGAACTGGCTGTTTGTTTTTGACCAGGAATTTAAAAACAGGCTGTACCGCTGGTATTTTTCAGCCTTAAAGGAACTTCGGAACCTGATGACGGCAGAAATAGAACGGTGTCCCGTCTGTTCAGGAAAAGGCGTTCCCCATTACGGAGCGGTGTTCTATATGGAAGACGGAGAATCGGATCAATATGTGCTGGAACCGGTCCGGGTCTTTATGAAGTGTGGGGACTGCGGAAATTATTATCTTGCAAAGGAAGAACGGGGGCTTCCCAAGGGAAAGAAGGTCCCCCGGCGCACAAAGGCAAGATGTGAACGGCTTTTAGCTGATATCGGTGAGTTTGCGGCAGAAGGAACCATGTTATTTATTGGAGAAGAGAAAAGCCTATTATATAAAGAAGCCAGAAAGGCAGGATATGATCCCCAGGCAATGTCTCTGGAAGAAGCCGGAAGCCGGAAAGATGGCAAAAAGGGAACATTCCGGATCGTCCTCATTGACCGGATCCCCCGCGCCCAGGATATGAAGCTGATCCTGACCAGGGCGGCGGAGTATTTGGCAGAGGACGGGATTCTCTGGTTTGACGGGCCGGATCTGGATAAGTCCATGAAGAATCTGGAGAAAAAGGGCTCCTCCATGTGGAAGGGAGAGGCGGCAGAGGTCTGCTTAACGGACAGGGGAATCCAGGCCCTGGCGGATAAATGCGGACTTTCCATAGGCACATACCGCCGCGTGGGGACTGCTTCCGGACGCATTGAAGTGATTGCCCGGAAAAAGGAATGATATGGAAGGCATTTACCCATAGTTCATGCCGCCTCCTTTGATGGAAGACGGTTTATCAAGCAGAATGAAGAAAAAGGAGGAGGTAACGTGTTTGATAAGTTGACGGAAAATGATATTAAGAAAATGCAGGAAGAAATCGATCATCGGAAGCTGGTGGTCCGCAAGGAAGCGCTGGAGGCCGTAAAAGAGGCAAGAGCCCATGGAGATCTAAGTGAAAACTTTGAATACCATGCGGCTAAAAAGGACAAAAACCAGAACGAAAGCAGGATCCGATATCTGGAGAAGATGATAAAGACGGCCCAGGTCATATCAGATCAATCCCAAGACGATGAAATCGGGCTGTATAATACGGTGGACTTGTACTTTGAGGATGATGACGAGGAGGAGACCTACAAGCTTGTAACCACTGTCCGGGGGAATTCCGTGAAAGGCCTTATCACCTCGGAATCTCCTTTGGGAAGGGCCATTATGGGACACAAGGTAGGGGACCGGATCTATGTAAAGGTCAATGAAAAGACGGGCTACTATGTAGTGATAAAACGCCTGGAAAATACAAAGGATGATGGCAGTGACAAGCTGAGAAGCTATTGAGCTGCCAAAAGGGCTGGATGATATGATGAAGAATATGACAAAAGGAAGGATTTCCTCACAGCTAATCCGGTTTTCCATCCCTTTGGTATTGGGAAACCTGTTTCAGCTTACCTACAATGCAGTGGATTCCATTGTGGTGGGGCGGTTTGCAGGGGAGGAAGCCCTGGCAGCGGTTGGCACGGCAGGCCCTGTCATGAACATTGTGATCCTGGGGATCACGGGGATCTGCATTGGGGCTTCGGTGCTGATGAGTGAATACTTTGGGGCAGGGAACTACGAGAAGCTAAAGCAGGAGGTGGCCACCACTCTCTTGTTCGGATGTTATTTTTCCCTGGGTATTGTGATCCTTGGACTGTTGTTTTCCGGCGGGATCATAAGGCTTCTCCGGGTGCCGGAGGAGATCGCAGGGGATGCAGCCGTTTATTTAAGGATAATACTCATAGGAATGCCCTTTACCTTTTTTTATAATGGGGTGGCTTCTGCTCTTCGAAGCGTGGGGGATTCAAGGACTCCGGTCCGTTTTTTGGCAGTGGCTTCGGTTTTAAATGCATTTCTGGATCTGGTGTTTGTGGCAGGGTTTCACATGGGAGTTTTTGGAGCTGCCCTGTCTACTGTAATTGCGGAGGCGGTTTCTGCGTTCCTGTGCATTTTCTACATATATAAGAAGGTTCCCCTTCTCAGGCTTGGGCCAAAGGATGCCCGCATGGACCGGGAGCTTTTAAATCTTACGCTGAAGCAGGGAGCGGTTACGGCGCTGCAGCAATCCTGCCAGCCCATTGGAAAGCTTTTGATACAGGGAGTCATAAATCCTCTGGGAGTCAGCACCATAGCGGCGTTTCAGGCGGTGAACCGGGTGGATGATTTTGCTTTTACGCCGGAGCAGAGCATTTCCAGCGGGATCATGACCTTTGTAGCACAAAACCGTGGAGCCGGTAATGGAGAGCGGGTGAAAAAGGGCTTTCGAACCGGGCTTTTTATAGAAGTCAGCTACTGGGTGCTCATATGCATTGCCATCCTGCTGGTGAAGGAACCGGTAATGCGGTTATTTGTGTCCCAAGGAGATGGAACCATGGTAAGGATGGGGGCGGAATATTTAAGCCTTATGGCTTTTTTCTACTTACTTCCGGCCTTTACCAATGGAATTCAGGGATTTTTCCGGGGAATGGGAAACATGTCCATTACCCTGGTCTCCACCCTGATCCAGATTTCCGTCCGGGTGGTTTTCGTCTATCTGCTGGTTCCGTCCATGGGAATGAACGGCGTTCCCTACGCCTGTCTCCTTGGGTGGTTATGTATGCTGCTTTACCAGATACCCTATTATTTCTGGTTTAAAAAGAAAAATGAATTATTACAGGAGAAAAGCAATGATTAAAAATATCGTATTTGACATGGGAAGAGTGCTGGTCCATTATGATGGAGACATGGTCTGCCGCCATTTTATAGAGGATGAGGCGGAACGGAAGGCCGTAAGGATCGCTGTTTTTGAGTCTCAGGAATGGCTGTTCCTGGATATGGGACTTATTTCAGAGGAAGAGGCTTTAAAGAGGATGGAGGCACGCCTGGACACCCGGCATGCAAAGGACATGGCAGCCCTTTGCTTAAAGCACTGGCATGAATATAACATGTGGCCTGACAAAGAGATGGGAGAAGTGGTCAGACAGCTTAAGGAGAAGGGCTACGGCATCTATCTCTGCTCCAACGCTTCCCTTCGCCTTCTGACGTGTTACAATATCATTCCGGGAATCGAACATTTTGACGGGATCTTATTTTCTGCAGAAGTGAAATGCATGAAGCCTCAAAAGGAAATGTACAGCCATTTATTTGAACGGTTCCAACTAAAGCCGGAGGAATGCTTTTTTATTGATGACATGCCCATGAACATAGAAGGAGCCAGGGCCTGCGGCATGGATGGATATTGCTATGCTGACGGAGATGTGAACCGGCTGAAGGAATTTCTGGCTCACATCAATGATTAGCCAGAAGCAGCCTGGAATCATAAGGCTTTATAGCTGGCACAACGGAATGGAGAAAGACTGATTATGTACCGGATTCAGATAAAGGATATGGATTTTGAACAGATCGCCAGGTCCGGCCAGTGCTTCCGCATGGAACAAAGTGAGGAAGCACACGGAGTCTGGAGAATTGCAGCGGCAGGAGAATATGTGGAAGCGGTGAAAGAGGATGACGGCTTCCTGTTTTCCTGCGGGGAAAAGGAGTTTGAAGAAACGTGGGCCGGTTATTTTGACTTACAGACCGATTATGGCGGCTTTAAAAAGCGGGTGGACTCTGAGGATTCGTATCTTAAGGAAGCCATGGAATGGGGCTGGGGCGTCCGGATCCTCCATCAGGATTTATGGGAAATGCTGGTGACTTTTTTGATCTCCCAGAATAACAACATCACCCGCATTACAGGCAGTGTGAAGGAACTTTGCAAACAGTTCGGGGAAAAAAGAAAAGGGCTGGGCCTTACCATGTCTTCTGACGGGAGCTGGGCAGAAACTGAAAGAACCTATGACGCCTTTCCAGAACCGGAGAGCCTTTCCACGGCTGGCCTTAAAGGACTGTCCGGCCTTGGCCTTGGTTACCGGGATAAGTACATCCTGTCGATTGCAGAAGCCTGCAGCGGACCGGAGGGAACGGAATGGCTTCTTCGGTTAAAAGAGGCGGATTATAAAGGTGCCCACAGCCTGCTGATGGAGCAGTATGGGATCGGAAGAAAGGTGGCGGACTGCATTTGTCTGTTTGGGCTTCACCATGTGGGGGCTTTTCCGGTGGATACCCATGTAAGGCAGATTTTAGAGGTCCATTATCCCCAGGGCTTTCCTTTGGAGCGGTATCAGGGGTATGCCGGAATCCTTCAGCAGTACATGTTTTATTATAAGGTAAACCAAATCCCCCGGGGCAAGCTGCGGAGTACTTGACTCTTGCACTATGGTCTGGATTCAGGAATGTAACCATTCCTGGGATTTGCGAATTATTTGCAGAAATAAACTGTCACAAAAGGAGTTTTTTCCTTTGTACTGATTGCCTGAGCAGCAAAAGCTGCCCGGGCTTTTTTCTTTTTAAGCCATGTCGAAATATTTCATACTTTTATCACACAATTAACAAAAATATATCACACAATTTTCACAATTCCCTTTTACCCTAAGTAAGGATACAGGTTGAAAGAAAAACATCTTTTAACCTTGAGTTTATGAATCAACTGGATATGCAACCATATCCGCTTGATGCATTAGTATACAATAACTCAAAAAAGAACAGGAGGAGAGAGAGTTGATTGAAGTCAGGAACCTGGTAAAGGATTACGGCGGCCATCTGGCTGTGGACCATTTGAGCTTTACCATCGACGATGGCCAGATATATGGCTTTTTGGGGCCAAATGGCGCAGGAAAATCCACTACAATGAACATTATGACCGGGTACATCGGCGCCACAGAGGGCGATGTACTGATCAACGGCCATAACATACTGGAGGATGGGGAGGAAGCAAAGAAATGCATTGGCTATCTGCCGGAGCTGCCGCCCCTTTATGTGGATATGACGGTAAAGGAGCAGCTTCTTTTTGCTGCCGAATTGAAGAAAATACCGAAGAAGGAGAGAGAAGAAGCGGTACATGAGGTCATGGAGCTTGCCAGGCTGGAGGATGTACAGGGGCGTTTGATCCGCAATCTGTCAAAGGGCTACAGGCAGCGTGTAGGCTTAGCCCAGGCAGTGTTAGGATTTCCTCCTGTCATCATTCTGGATGAACCCACTGTGGGGCTGGATCCCAAGCAGATCATTGAAATCCGGGATACCATCCGCAAACTGGGGCAGAAGCACACGGTTATTTTAAGCTCCCACATCCTTTCCGAGGTCAGCGCGGTGTGTGACCACATTCTGATCATTGACAAGGGAAGGCTGATCGCCAGCGATACACCGGAGAATCTGGAACAGCAAATGGCCGGAACTGCGGGAATGGAGCTGTTGGTAAAGGGGGAGGAAGCCCAGATCCTTAAGACCCTGGAAGCCATTCCCCAGGCGGCTGATGTGTCTCTGCAGGATAGCGGGGAAGAGGGGATTTACAGGGCATCATTTTGTATCTCTTCAGAAGAGGAAGGAGATGGAGAGGATATCCGGGAGACCATTTTCTTTGCATTTGCAGACAAGAGACTTCCTATCCTTTCCATGAAGGCCACAAAGGCGTCTCTGGAGGAGGTATTCCTTGAATTGACCGCAGAGGCGGAAACAGACAGGGAAGAGACAGACTGGGAGGAGTCGGGCGAAGGCATTGAGGAGGCTGATTTTGAGGAACTTGTCCGGGAGGAAGAACTTAAGGATGAGGCTGAAGGCAGAGAGGGGGATGAAGAATAATGGCAGCAATTTATAGAAGAGAACTGAAAGTCTATTTTCAGTCCATGACCGGATATGTATTTATCGCCTTTATGGTGCTGTTCGTAGGAATTTATTTTATGGCCTATAACATGATGAGCGGATATCCCTACTTTTCCTTTACATTGTCCGGCATGGTCACCATTATCATGATCGGCATCCCGGTGCTTACCATGAGAAGCTTTGCAGATGACCGGAAGACGAAGGCAGACCAGCTTCTTCTCACTTCTCCGGTATCCGTTACCCAGATGGTCCTTGGGAAATATCTTTCCATGATAACTGTATATGCCATTCCGGTACTGATTACCGGAATCTGTCCTCTCATCATCAAGCTCAATGGAAATGCGAATTTAAAGGCGGATTATGCATCCATACTGGCCTTTTTCCTCCTGGGCTGCGTCTACATAGCCGTTGGGATGTTCATTTCTTCCTTAACTGAGAGCCAGATCATTGCAGCCGTAGGAACCTTTGGAATCATCCTTTTGCTGCTTTTATGGCCCAGCCTGGTAGGGTTTTTGCCCACGTCTGCTTCCGGTTCGGCCATAGGATTCATGGTCCTTTGGACAGGAGTGGTTTTTGCCGTCTTCCGTGTTACGGGCCACGGTCCTCTTTCTGTTGTTCTGGAAGGGTTGGGGATCCTTTGCATCATAGTCTTGTGCCTTGTTAAAAAAGGCCTTTTTGACCGGGCACTTACAAATATATTGGAAAAGATTGCGGTAACGGACGTGTTCCAAAACTTTGCCAGTCATTCCATCTTTGATGCGGGCGGCCTGGTTTCCTATATCAGCATCATATTCCTGCTGGTATTCTTGACCGTGCAGTCCATAGAGAAACGCAGATGGAGTTAGGAGGATGGAAATGACAAGAAAATTGAAAAAAGGCGGCTACACGGCGATCCTTTCCATGATCGTCATAGCAGCCGTAGTAATATTGAACTTGATCGTAGGCCGCCTTCCTGAGAAAGTGCGGCAATGGGATATGAGCAGCAGCCAGATCTATACCCTGGGAGGGACCACAAAGGATCTTGTGAGGGCCCTTGATAAGGATGTAACCATTTATGTGGTGGCGGACCCGGATTCTGTGGATAAGAGGATCACAAGCTTTGTCAAACGGTATGAGGACTTATCTAACCATATCAAGGTGGTGGCCGTGGATTCCGTCCTTCATCCGGACCAGGTAAAAAAGTTGAAGGCACAGGACAACACGGTTTTTGTAAGCTGCGATTCTACAGGCAGGACGGAATCCATTGCCCTGACGGATATTATAAAGATGGATGAAATGTCCTACTATTATTATGGGCAGTCTCAAGAAACAGAATTTGATGGAGAAGGCCAGCTTACGGGGGCCATTTCCCATGTGATCAACGATGTGGAGAAAACGGTTTATGTCACAGAAGGCCACGGAGAGGCGGCTTTGGGAGCTGCGGCTTCCGATATGCTGAAAAAGTCCAATCTCACCGTGAATTCTGTAAATCTCCTGACAGAAGGCAGCATCCCCGAAGACTGCCAGCTTCTGCTCATCAATGCTCCTGCATCGGACGTTGCCAATGATGAAAAAAAGATGATCTCCGATTACCTGGATGGAGGAGGAAGGGTCATGATCCTTGCCGGCTATTCTGAAAAGGACCGTCTTAATCTCAATGCTCTTATGAACGATTACGGTCTGAATCTGGAAAACGGGCTTGCGGCAGATACCAAGAAATTTTACCAGAACAACCCTTACTATATCTTCCCAACCATTCAGGCAGGAAGCGAAGTGACAAACGGGATTGACGGGAAAAGCGAGGCCCTTGTTCTGCAGTCCGCCGCCCTGACCCAGAAGGAAGAGCTGCCGGAAGGGGTAGAAGTGACTCCCTTTATGGAGACCAGCGACGGAGGCATGGTGGTAACGGCGGATAAGCAGACACAAGGGACCTATATCCTGGGAGCCGTATCAGAAAAGACATTAAGCTCCGGAACGGCCCGTTTGACCGTGTTCAGCACTCCTTCTCTTATTGACGAAGGATTGAATACCAGCTTTACCAACTTAACCAATCTGACCCTTTTCATGAATGCTGTTACCGCCAATTTTGATGACGTTTCCAATGTATCCATTCCATCAAAGAGTCTGGAAGTGACCTATAATACCGTCACTCATGGGGGGATGTGGGGAATCCTGTTCATATTTGTTATCCCGGTGGTGACGCTGGCAGCAGGACTTGTGATCTGGCTGAAGCGCAGGCGCCTGTAGAAGGAGGCAAGACATGAAGAAGAAAAGAGGTCTTTTATACGGAATAGCCGCTCTGGCGGCCCTGTGTGTGATCTACGGGGGAGTGGGCCGGTATATGACCCGCTCCCAGGAACAGGAGGAGCAAAAGAAGGAAGAGGATAAGGTCTACTTAACCGGCCTTTCCAATGTTTCCTTTGTTTCCTATGATTTGAATGGCCAGGAGTTGTCTTTTACAAAAAAAGACGGCAAATGGAAATATGACGGAGATGACCTGTTTCCGGTGAAACAGGCGGAAGTGGATTCCATTGCATCAACGGTCTCAAAGCTTGAGGCCTTGCGAAAGCTGGAGGGAGGGGAAAGCTTAAGCGCCTATGGCCTGGATCAACCCATCAGGAAGATCACCGCAGACACAGAGGATGGGACCAGGACTGTGATCATCCTTGGCAATGCAACCGGGGACGGGGATTATTATGCCGCTGTGGAGGGGCAGGGTACGCCTTATCTTATCAGTTCCACCCTGTACAACGAAACCAGCAGCGGTCTTACGGAGCTCATGGCCCTGGAAGAATTTCCTGCTGTTTCCGGTACTGACATAAATAGCATTACGGTAACAAAAGAAGGTTCCAGTGAACATTATATAAAAAAGAAAGCAGATGATAAAGCAGGGACCGTGGAATGGTACCGGGATTCTGCGGATTCACCGGATAATAAGCTTTCCGATAATTCCGGCTTGAATGTTCTGGCAGATTCTTTAAGCAGCCTTAAAGTGAAAAGCTGCCCCAATTATAAGGTGCAGGAAGAGGAGCTAGCAGGCTACGGCCTGGAGCAGCCTGATGCAGTCATTACCTATAATTACGATAAGAATGGTTCGGAAGAAACCTTTACCCTGTCCATAGGTTCCTTAAACAGCGATTCCAGCGGCTACTATACCCGTACAGTTAATTCTTCCAATGTTAATGAAATTGAAAAAGCTGCTATAGATAAATGCCTGACAGTAAACAAGGGCATTTCATAAAAAATAAACTGTATTCTGGTGGAAAGGCATAGAAAGGAGGGAAACATCCTCTGTTTCTATGCTCAACCGTCAAGGAACAGGTTACAAGCGATAAAATCTATAATTTTCCACTTCTGCTTTATCTGCTTCCAGGAACGCGCCAGCGCTGAAATTCGTACCTATCTGGATCTGAACGGCTGTAAGATTCATGAGCACCCTTTCATTAAATGTTTTTGACTGCATTCCCTAAAATGATTTTTAAATTCATTGATGTTGAACATATTTTTTCGCCTTTCCCCTATGCGGCCATCTAGGCATCTCCCCTGACTGCGGCAAATCCATTCCCGGATTCTATGGCCAGGATACAGGTCAGCCTATAAAGCTATTCATTAAGTATTTCAATGCATGTAATCCGGTTAAAAATATCGGGCATTTTATTCTTTTTTCAGAGCAGCCTGAGAATGATATCCAGGGTATAAGGGTGTTCTGCTTCCTGATAGAGAAGGCATACGGGTCCTGGAATGCTCCATGCCAGATTATTACCTCATCATTATTTCTGGCGTTTACATCGGTGCGGGCCCGGATTTTTCTGCTTTGCCGTATAGAACAATAGATTCTCTCATATAGGGAGTGGATATGCCGGTTGAGATGGGATAAACCTCAAATTGACATGCAAGAGTATCTGTTTTTGTGTTTCTCATCTTTGTAATATTGGAAAATAGTATTCTTTTTCTGAGGTCAAGGTTAGCTTGAACGGGTGCGATCCTCTATTTGGGAAAGATGTACGCAGCAAGCAGCGGGGATTTAAACCCTGGGAGATTAAAGGCATATAATTAAGTATAAAGGAGCGAAAAATCCTTTATATTATGCTTTTGGTTCTGTATAAGTTGCTTGTAAGTAAAACGTAACATCAGGCCCTATTAGGAGAGGATTATAATGGATAATAGTAAAGAATGTAATGAAAATTGCTGCATTAATGGAAGTAGATGTTGCGATTCAACTGGGCCGCCAAGGTGCAGGTGTTGTGTGGGGCCAACGGGACCACAAGGCCCGAGAGGCTGCCCAGGGCCTACTGGCCCAAGAGGCTGCCCAGGATCGACTGGCCCGACTGGTTCGAGAGGCTGTCCAGGACCTACCGGTTCTACTGGCCCGAGAGGCTGTCCAGGAATGACTGGTCCAACGGGCCCGAGAGGTTGTCCAGGACCTACCGGTCCAACCGGGGCTCAGGGACCTGCCGGTCCGACAGGGCCAACCGGAGCCCAGGGACCTATCGGTCCGACAGGGCCAACCGGAACCCAGGGACCTATCGGTCCTACCGGTCCAACCGGAGCCCAGGGATCTGTAGGTCCGACAGGGCCAACCGGAACCCAGGGACCTATCGGTCCTACCGGTCCAACCGGAGCAACTGGATCCGCAGGAGCTGAAGGCCCAACCGGCCCGACCGGAGCCACAGGAGCTGAAGGCCCAACCGGCCCAACCGGGGCCACCGGAGCCGCAGGGGTTGAAGGCCCAACCGGAGCCACCGGAGTTGAGGGCCCAACCGGCCCAACCGGAGCCACAGGAGCTGAGGGCCCAACCGGCCCGACCGGAGTCACAGGAGCTGAGGGTCCAACCGGCCCGACCGGAGTCACAGGAGCTGAGGGTCCAACCGGCCCGACCGGAGCCACAGGAGCTGAGGGCCCAACCGGCCCAACCGGCCCAACCGGCCCAACCGGCCCTGCGGGATCGACCGGACCTGACCGGGCAGGAGTGATTCCATTTGCCATTGATAACGAATATACTGAGGTTTCCACAGATGATCAGGGGAATCCGTCAATTATTCAATTTGCCGGATTTGAAGCAAACCAGATTAATTCAGGCAGGCCTGCACAGTTGCAGGAAGGTGACTGGGAAGCTGGAATAATTACGTTTGATTTTAATAATAACGATCAATTTTACCGTAGCTGTTTTGTAATGCCTTACGACGCAGTGGTAAAAAATATCTATGTGTTATTTGGTGCAAAATTTTCACTTTTTTTAAATGACGGAGTTACCATGTATCCGTTTGCAGCTCTTGCAGTTTTAACTTCAGATACTCCAGGGCAAATGACAGGAGGGATGATATTTACCATACTTCAGGATACCCTGACTTATTCTGAGCCGTTTACAGCACCGGAAGGAGGGGGAGCGGTTCCCAAATATACACTGAGAAGAGGTTCCACAACAGATATCAATGCCCTCATTCCGGCAGGTTCTCTTGTTGGCATTATAGTCGGATGCAGAGCAGAAGGAGTTACTTCGGAAACATTTGGCAGATTCTCAGTCAGCGGTGGAATTTTGCTTGAATAAACAATAGAAAAAGGCCTGTAATCAACTTGTTAGTATGATGCAGGCCTTTTAAAAAGAAATATCTGAAAAAAGGAGGAAAAACTGTAGTGGTGATCCATGACGAAATTACCCGTATGATAGAGGACGCGGCAAAGTTACAGGTTTCTGACAGAAAAAGCAATCTGTATAAAGACCTGGGATTTGACTCCCTTTCTTTTATCCACCTTTTGCTTAAGATAGAAGATATGTATTCCATTACCTTTGATATCACAGAAATGGAATCCTGTCTGGAGGTCAGCCAGTTGATCGCAATGGCTGAGAAAAAAGTAAAGGAGAACATGAAAAAATGATTAGAGATTTATTTCTGTCCCCCCCACCCCCAAAAAAAATGGCAGTTATTGATGGGGAAACCAGCATTACGTTTCAGGATCTCATTCAAAAAGCCATAGGCATTCAAGCCTGCCTGTCCCAGGGGCAGTGGGAAAATGCCGCAATATTTTTACCTGATGGGAGCGATTTTATTGCCGCTCTTTTCGGCATATTTTTATTGGGGAAAACAGCATTTCCTTTAAATATCCATCTGACGAAACACGAAGTGATTCCTTTGCTTGAACAGACAGCCACAGGTATTATCATTACTTCCGGAAAATTCCGTCCGGTTTTTGAAGAAATAAAAGCAGAGTCTATCCCTCATTTACAAGTGATTTACGTGGAGGAATGCCAGCCGGAAGAATCAATGCAGCTTCTTTATGAGCCCAGTACAGGACCGGATGAACCAATGATTTTGTTAACCACCTCCGGTTCTACAGGCAGGGTCAAAATTGTTCCCCTTACAGAGAGGAATGTTGAAACTTCTGTTTTTGGTTATATTGACAGAATGTGTTTTGAAGACATGGATGAGAGGGATATCAGGTATATCCTTGCCGCTCCGTTTTCTTCGGCATACGGCATGATGATCCTGTGTGCCTGTCTGATAAAAGCATTCCCTACGGTTCTGCTTAAGGAGGGCTTTACTCTGGACATTTTTTATAAAGCGGTTCAGGACCACAGAGTGACCCACTATGAGGGTGGAGCTATGGTTCCCCTTTTAATGGAGCAGACAGCAGGAAGGCCTGTCCCTTATGATATTCATTTATTAAAATACTTCGGTTTTGGGGGAAGCAAAATTTCAGGTGCTACATTGAGAAACCTTTTAAATGCTTACCCGGGAATCCAGCTTTGGCAGGGATATGGGATGACGGAAGCAGCCCCGTTAATTACAAAGTACACGAAAACCAGTTTGGAAAAGTTGGATTCCGTGGGAAGGGCGATAAAGGGAGTTAAGATTTTCATAGAAGCTGATGGTATGATCACAGATGTTCCTTATACCAATGGAGAAATCCTTGTAAGGGGACTTAATGTGATGTCAGGGTATTATAGAAATGAAGAGGAAACAAAGACAGTACTGAAAAATGGCTATTTGTATACGGGCGACCTTGGCTATCTGGATGAGGAAGGCTATTTGTATATTTACGGACGGAAGAAAAATGTGATTATTGTCAGAGGATTTAACGTATATCCGGAGGAAGTGGAAGCCTGTATCTTAAACAGCCTGCTTGCAAAAGACTGCGTTGTTTATGGAGAGATGGATGAATGGGGAAATGAAACTGTCTGCGCAGATATTATTCCAGCCGATCCTAAGTCCGGCAGGGAAAAAATCCAGAAAGAGATCCGAGTTTACTGTAAAGCACATTTGTCAGGATTTAAACAGCCCCGGAAAATAGAACTGGTTGATACAATCAGAAAGACTGTGTCTGGAAAAAATGAAAGAAGGAGAGAAGAGCAGTCATGAGTCTGATTTATTTTCAGGGATTAAACTGTTATTCCAGCAGTCTGTTGAATGCTGCTGTTTTCACAGGTGCGGATTACCGGAACGTTTTTGCTAACCTGTGGTCAGAAACAGACTTTACGTATGATCAGATCCATCATTTGTATTTATCCAGAAGAATGCCTGCTAATCTGGAAACCTTGGGTGTTAAGCTGGAATTTCTGAATTGCTGCTCTTCAAAAGAGGTGGAAAAAGGATTATCCCTGCTTTCCCACGGACAATGGATGGTAGCTGGAATGGATGCCTTTTTCATTCCGTGGACGCCTTATTACCAGGAATTGCACAGCTTCCATTATTTTATTGCCCAGAAAGCGAAGAAAGGCGGTTTTTCCTGTTTTGATCCCACATATGACAGAAAAGATATAGAGATAACCCATGAGGATATGATTTCCCACGCTTTTGATATTTGCAGGATTTATAAAACAGCGGCAAAACAGTCTCATATTAGCAGCCGAAGGGAGGCACAGGAAATTCTGTATTCTCACCCTATAACACAGGAAAATCTCCTTGCCCAAATCAGAGAGTGCGCTTACGGAAAACAGAAAAACGGGGAACTGCTTGCAAAGTACATAGATGCTTTGATCAATAACTGTTATCTTTATGTTCATTACCTTCAGAACATGCCGTTGTACAGGGAAAAATGTGACCAGTACTTTTCTAAGGAATTCTTTCTCAAGTGGACGACAGTGAAATATGGATTATACAAAGCCTCTATCAGGCAGAACAACCAGGAGATCATCCAGGAAGTATGCGGGCATTTCAGGGAACTGATAGAAGAAGAAATGGACATTGCCCATAAAATCGGGACAGTGATGTAAAATTTCTATATACCTTCATGAATGGATAAAAGTATTTTTTTAACCATTATTATTGAAGTGATGAAAATGGTTTTAAAAGAAGAAAACTGTATCCTGATAGAAAGGCATAGAAAACAGGTAAACATCCTCTGTTTCTATATTCAATCATCAGGATACAGTTTTTAAATACTAAAATGTATAGTCTTCCAATTCCACCTTATCCACTTCCTGGAACGGCGCCAGCGTGGATATCATCTTTACGCTGCTCTTGTAGGGATTAAAGCAATAGTGAATCTCCGAAGGCTCAATGTGGATAAAATCCCCCTGTTTTAAATGATGGACCACTCCATCTACAACAATGTTAATCTCTCCCTCAAGAATGAAGAAATCTTCTTCCATCACGTTATGATAATGGGCGGTGAAATCCTCACCTGGCTGGAATTGCACGACTGCAAAATTCATGCGAGGACCTTTCATTAAATACTTTGGACCGCTATTACCAAAACGAAATTCTTTTTCTGATTCATTGATGATAAACATATTTTTTTCTCCTTTTTCTTCACTTATAAACCAGGTGCGATCCACATATTCTTTGTGATTTTACGATCGCAGAGAAGCAACTGGTTCTGGTAAAAATCTCTCCATCTGCCATAAATCTCACAATAAATTCTGTGATTCTCCATGTTAGGCATAAACTGCTGCTCTATAGTCACCAGTTTTTTGGCAGTCTCAGCAATATCCTGATACATGCCGATCCCATATCCCGCCAGGATGGCGGCACCCAGTGCAGTAGCTTCTTTTACTTTGGGAACCTTTACAGGGAGTCCCAGGACATCAGACAGGATCTGAGCCCAGAGAGAGCTGTTAGCGGCTCCGCCTGCAAATGTGATTTCTTTTGGAAGATGACCGGTGGCCTCCTGAACCAGTTCTAAATGTCCCTTTGTAACCAAAGCCGTATTTTCTAAAATTGCCCGGTAGAAGGTATAATGGTTATATCTTTTAGGATCCAGTTCAAAGTTGGAGAAGGTTGGTGCAGCATGTTTCCAGTTTATAAAGTTCATCACATCTGAAAAAGAGCACATCATACCAGAGCAGCCTGCCGGTATTTTCTCTGCTTCCTCATTCATCAGATCATAGACGCTCTTTCCTGTTTCTTCCGCCAGCTTTTTTTCTGCATGACAGAAGCTGTCCCGATACCAGCGCATAACAAGTCCCGGCTGAAAGGCCAGGGCTTCATATTGCCAGATGCCTGGTATGGCATGACAGTTTACGCGGACACGGCAGCCTGGATCAGTGTCAGGTTTGTCTGTATTGTATTCGTACTGCCAGAAGCTGCCGCCGAATAATGCGGCTTCCCCTACATGCACCACGCCTACTCCGATACAACCTAACTGGGCGTCTCCTCCGCCTGCCACAACCGGAATTCCTTTTGGCAGACCTGTCTGGCCTGTGCAGTCAGAAGATGTTTTCCCGATTATGGTTCCGCATTCCTTTACAAGGGGAAATATATCCGTCCTCAGCCCGCATCGCCTGGCAATCTCCGGATTCCAGCAGCGGGTCTTTAAATCAAATAATCCGGTGGTAGATCCGTTGCTTGGCTCTACGGCCAGGATGCCGGTCAGCTTAAACATAAGCCAGTCATTGAACATTCCAATGTATGCAATCCGGTCATAAATATCAGGCATTTTATTCTTTACCCAGAGAAGCCTGGGAAGGGCATCCAGGGCATAAGACTGCCCTGTTTCTTCATAGAGGAGGCGTTCCAGCCCTGGGTCACTGGAGATCAGTTGTTTTACTTCATCATTGCTCCGGGCGTCTACATTGGCACAGGCCCAGATTTCTTTTCCGTCCTTGTCATAAAGAACGATACCTTCCCTCATGCAGGTAGTGGAGATGGCGGCTATCTCATAAGGTCCGGCGGTACTTGAGCATAAGACTCTTCGGATACAGGAGGAGGCGAGTTCCCAGTTGCGTTCCCAGTCAAAATCCATACTCCCCGGATATCTGGGGTCCTCTCTGTGTTCCCATTCCTCCTGAATACAGGAGAGTTGGTTGCCCTTGTGGTCAAATAGTACTGCACGGATGCTTCCAGTGCCTGCGTCAATAGCTAAAAGGTAATTTGATGACATATCCATTCCTCCATTCTATTTTCATTTCGGCGAATCAGGATCTTCTTCCATCAGGTTTAATGCTGTTTGCTCATCTGTGATCAGCACATTTAGATAACCGCCATTTAAAGAAGCGCGTATGGCTCTTACCTTACTGTCTCCTGCGGCAACTCCAATAACATTGGGCAGGGTGCGCAAGGTTGCAAGAGACGTGCTTAACAGCCGGTCCTCAATATCGGTATGAATGGGATTTCCATCTTGATCGATGAAATGGCTGAGGATATCACCTACGGCTCCCTGCATGGACAGGTAGAGAAAGTCATTTTTTGTAAAAATTCCATTCTTTATTATGGTTGCATCTTCTTCGATTCCCCCTATGCCTACCACGGTCATGGAAGCCAGATTCACCATACGGGAAATTTCCTGTATGGAAGGTTCGTTCTGCATGGCATTGCAAAGCTCTTTGGTTGAAACAACCAGCGGAGCGGGATAAAGAAATAGTTTTGCGTTAAATTTGCTGGAAAATGTATTTGGAAGATAATAACTGACGCCTCCTGTTAAAGATACGGCAGAAAGAGGCGCTTCCGTTATGTTGGCCAGATGATTGATCACCCGGCCCAGGGTATCTCCGTATCCGATGTTGACGTATGTGTTTTCCGTAATCCGGTCACTGATGTACATGGCGGCAGCTTTGGCAACGGTATCGTTGAGACAGGAGATATCAGGGGCAGAGGGAACCACAAACGCATCCTTCAAATTCCATCTTTGGATTAATTCTTGTTCAATTTTCAGATGACGGCTCCGCTCCTGGGAAATCTGAAACTGGATGACTCCGTCCTGCCTGGCTTTTTCCAGAAGCTTAATCACTTTCATACGGGATATTCCGAGTTTTTCTGAAATCTTTTGCTGGGTCATATTTTCTATATAATAATACCACGCTGTTTTCATAATAAGGGAATCTTCATAATTCATGTTTGGGTCTCCTATCCATCTCATTGGTTTTTTTTGAACAAATGTTAGTATAATGGTAAAATGTTTCGATTTATATTTAGTATAGCAAAGGAAAATCTATATGTCAATAGTACCAAAACAAATAAAGGGACTGCAAAAATATCTGTGACAATATTGATAAATCGTTTGCAATATCACGGAAATTTAGTATAAAATCACTATACTTTTTGAAAATACTATTGACAATATAGGCTATATCATGTATGATGTGGACATGAAACAAAAGTTACTACATAAAACAAAAATATCAAATTTGATGGGTGGGAAGAAATATGAAGCAGTCTGAAACGGCCCGTTCGGAACAGGTATTGTTTTCTGTCAGCGATATTGTTAAGTCATTTGGCCAGAATGCTGTTTTAAAAGGCATTGATTTAAGCGTAGGAGAGGGAGAAGTGCTTGCGCTGATTGGCGGAAATGGAGCAGGAAAAAGTACCTTGATGAAGATCATTATGGGCATATACCAGCCGGATGCCGGAAGTGTAGCGGTAGCCGGGGAAACACTTTCGGTATTCAAACCGTCCGTTGCCCTTGCAAAAGGGATTTATATGGTTCCCCAGGAACCCATGCTGTTTCCCAACATGACTGTTGAGGAGAATATCCTGATTGGTTTTCATGACAATACGGCCATTCTTCGAAAACGTCTGAGGCAGATTATGGATGAGATTGGCTGGCATTTGGACACTGAACGAAAGGCCATGAGCCTTTCCATAGCGGAACAGCAACTGGTAGAGCTTCTCAGAGGGTTACTAAGACAGGCAAAGCTTCTTATTTTAGATGAACCCACCAGCGCCCTGACTTTTGATGAGGTGGAAAGCCTTTTCCGGATTGTGGAAGATTTAAAGAAGAAGGGAATTGGTATCATCTATATTACTCACCGGTTGGCTGAGGTATTCCAGATCGCTACCCATGTGGCAATTATGAGAGACGGAGTGATTACATTAAAGGGAAGTACTTCAGATTTTACCAGAGAGATGTTGGTTAAGGGGCTGCTTCCCGCCAATATGGATGGGCAGCAGGAAACTGGAAAAAAAGAATCTTCTGATTTGAACTATTCTGTATTAAAACCGGTATTTGAATTAAAAGACTACTCCGGCTACGGATTCCGGGATATAGACCTTAAGATTTACCCGGGAGAGATTCTTGGGGTTGCAGGAGTTGTAGGGGCCGGGCGCACCGAGCTTGCAGTTACGATTTTTGGAAAAGATAAGGTTCTTGGCGGGAAAGCTTTTCTGGATGGAAGAGATGTGACTGGTCTTTCCACCAGGGCGATTTTAAAAGCCGGCATTAATTATGTACCGGAGGACCGCCGCTTAAATGGTCTGTTCGGAATCAGTGATGTGGCGGCCAATACCACCTCTGCTTTGGTCCCCGGGAAAGCGCTTGGGCGGATATTCTTAAATACAAGGACAGAGTGGGGGATCACCCGGAAATATGTGGAGGATTTTCGTATTAAGATTACGGGACAGGATCAGATAGCGGGAAGTCTTTCCGGAGGCAACCAGCAGAAAATAGTCATTGGACGGTCTCTATCTACAAATCCAAGGCTGGTGATTTTGGACGAGCCCACACGGGGGATCGATGCAGCGGCCCGCGGTGATGTGTATGCAATTATTCATGAACTGAAAAAGCAGGGAGTGGCGGTTATGCTGATTTCTTCTGATATGGAAGAGATTGTGGAGCTTTCAGATCGGGCGGTTGTGGTCTTTCAGGGACGGCTTAGGGGAGAACTGAGCAAAAGTGAGATCAGCCAGGCAAGCCTTATGGCGGCCTCCTTCGGTGTGACGGAAGAAAAGCAGGTGGAAGCATGAAGAAGATTGGAAAAGTTCGCGAGTTAAATAGTTTTCTGTTTCTGGCAGGGCTGATTTTTCTGGTAGGCCTGATTAACCGGAGCTTCTGGCAGCCGGCAGTCATATGGAATTGTTTTAATGACAGCGTTGTTTTCACTCTTTTGTCAGCAGGAATCGCATTTGTCATCTTAACTGGAGAAATCGATGTTTCTATTGGGGCGGTGCTGGGTTTATCAGCAGCCGTGGGAGCTACTTTCTTAAGAGACGGATATGGTGTGATAACAGCCTCTGCAGCGGCTCTTATGATCGGCATTCTGACCGGTCTGGTCAATGGGATCGGTGTGGCCATATTCCGCATTCCTTCTCTGATTTTCACTCTGGGTGTCAATGGTGTTGTGCGGGGCATGATTTATGTATACACAAAGGGAGCCTGGGTTGAGAATCTTCCGGCTGCATTTACCAGAATGTCAAACCGCACGCTGATGGGAAACCTGACAGTTTTTTATGGGATGACAGTTGTGGTGGTTTTGAGTGTCCATCTCATTTTGACGAGAACTAAAAAGGGGAAATATTTTATTGCAGTGGGAGATCATGAAGCTGGCGCGACCCTGGTTGGAATTCCGGCAGATAAAACGAAAATCATGGCATATGTCCTGTGCGGAGTGTTTGCCTCTGCTGCAGGTATGATTTATGCATCACGCATTGGCTTTATTACACCTACGGCAGGAAACGGATATGAGATGAAGGCAATTGCGGCATGTGTTCTGGGGGGCTTAAGTTTAAGCGGAGGAATTGGAAGTCTGGCCGGTGCCTCCATCGGTGCGGTCATCATGTCCTCCATCAGCAGAATTCTTGTATTTCTTGGTTTCTCTTCCGATTATGACAATACGATCACCGGCATTATGCTGCTGACCATTGTGGTGATCAATACCGTGGCACAGAACCGGGCGGCTGAGAAAAACCGCCGCCGGATCCTGTCTGCCAGGACTGGGGAAAAAGGAGGAGAGAAGAAATGAAAGCTTTTAACTGGAAAAAATGGGAATTTGCACTTTTTTTGATTTTGATTCTGGAAATCCTGGTCTTTGCGTCAAAAAACAGTAAATTCCTTATGCCAAGAGTACTGTTTGGCAGTATGAATGACATTATTTCCATTTGTATCATTTCGCTGTTTGTTACCTTTGTCATGATTACGGGAGGGATCGATATCCAGGCCGGTTCCATTGTAGGGCTTTCTTCCATTATTATGGGAGTTATCTGGCAGGATGGGGGAGTGAATATCTGGGCGGCTTCCCTGATTGCCATAGCTGCCGCCGGGATGTGCGGCGCTCTTTCCGGCTATTTTATCGCATACTGCGGCGTGCAGCCCATGGTGGTTACTCTTGGAGGAAGTTTTCTGTATTCCGGGATTGCGCTGATGGTGTCAAATTTGTCGGCGACGGAGAGTTACAAAGGAATCAGTGGTTTCCCGGACAGTTTTTTAAGGCTCTCTAAGGTAAAGCTGTTTGGTGTCATTCCAAGTCAGGTTATCATTTTTCTTATCCTGGCAGTACTGGCTTATTTTCTTCTGCATAAGACCAGATATGGAAGACAGGTATTTCTGGTGGGGGTAAATCCCAATGCCGCGGAATATTCGGGCATTCATACAAAGCTTATTATTATGAGTACATATATTCTTTCCGGAATCAGTGCTGCGGTGGCTGGAATTATTCTGACCTCTTATCTTGGCACGGCAAAAAGCGATATTGGTTCTACACTGACCCTTCCCATCATCACTGCGGTGGTTCTGGGCGGTACCTTAAGTACAGGAGGGAAAGGAAGCGTACCTGGAACGGCACTTGCTGCAGTAGTTATCGGGACTTTAAGATTCGGACTTCCGCTGTGTTTTAAGGTGAGCCAGCAGTATCTGGATATTCCGGCAGGGATTCTCCTGCTGGCAGTAGTGACGGGGCGGGCCTTCCTGAATAATCCGTGTCTGAGAGCCCGTTTTTTGAAAAGAGAGCAAAAGTAACTGATAAAATGAGGTGAAAACTTCATCATTATAAAACTAATATAAAGCATATTAAAGGAGGATTTTTTATGAGAAAAGCAATGGCACTTGTATTGGCGGGACTGATGGCGGCGTCACTGTCTGCTTGCAGCGGTTCGGGAAAACCTGTTGACACAACCAAGGCAGCAAGCGGGGAAACGAAAACAGAATCAAAAGCGGACGAGAGTAAAAGCAATACCAATTCTTCTGATATTTCCGGAAAGACAGTGGCATTTATTCCAAAGCTGACAGGGAATGCATTTTTTGAATCCGCCAATGGGGGAGCTCAGAAGTATGGAAAATCCTGGGGAATTACTGTTGATTATCAGGGAAGCGCCAATGCGGCCGTAGCTGATCAGGTTCAGGTAATCAACAATGCGGTGGCAAGCGGTGTGGACGCCCTTTGCGTTTCCTCTGTAGATGCAACGGGGCTTGACTCTGCATTAGAGGAGGCAAGTGATGCAGGCCTGACCGTGGTCACATGGGATTCCGATGTTTCAGACACGGCACGTACTTTGATGGTCTCCCAGGGGACGCCTGAGATGCTTGGGAAAATGCTCGTAGATATGGGGGCGGATTCCTTAACAAAGCGTGGGAAGGATGTGAAAGCGGATGGGATTAAGTACTGCTGGCACTATTCCCAGGCTACTGTGGCAGATCAGAACTCCTGGCAGGTTGCGGGAGAAGCTTACATAAAGGAGAATTTTCCTAATTGGGTGAATGTTGCTCCGAATAACTATTACTCCGAACAGGATGCAGAAAAAGCGGTTTCCATCGGCGCTTCCATTCTGGAAGCCAATGCGGATATTGATTTGATTATCTGCAATGACTCTACAGCGCTTCCAGGCCAGTGTAAGGCGGCCCAGAACAAAGGGCTTACAAAAGAAAATGTAACCATTACCGGTTTTGCCTCCCCCATGTCCATTAAGGATTACTGTAATGCAGGTGTGATCGAACAGTGGGGACTTTGGGACTGCCAGGTTCAGGGCGCCATTGGCTGCTATCTTGCCGCCTATCTGTCTGCGGGAAATCAGGTAAAGGTGGGAGATAAGATTGACATTCCGGAGATTGGCACTGTGGAAGTGATGCCTAATGACTGTCTGGTTGAGGGAGCCGCTACCGGTGAGGTAAACAATGGAGTTGTTCTCCTTCCGGAGCGTACGGTATTCAATAAAGACAATATGAATAACTATGATTTTTGATCCGGCTCAAGGGCTGGGTCCGATGACAGAAAAAGGAGAGAAAGAATATGGCAGATTTGGAAGGAATAAAAGTAGCACATAATTATTATAAGGATGTACCCTTTGCAAATAATAAGCCTTTTTATGTAAAGGGAGCCAATCATCTGGATTGGGGAATGAAGAAGCATTTATCCAATATTTTTGATGAGAACAGTGGAAATACGGTTATGTTTGCTTTTGACCATGGATATTTCATGGGTTCTGCAGCCGGTTTGGAGCGTTTGGACATCGTGGTGCCCAAGCTGCTTCCCAACATTGATGTTTTAATGGGAACAAGGGGAGCGCTCCGAAGCTGTGTGCCGGCAGAAGGAAGGAAAGGCATTGCCCTTCGGGTCACCTCCGGTTCTTCCATGCTTGACGAGGACTTATCCCATGAGGTTCTTGCTGTTGACATTGAGGATGTGATCCGCATGAATACGGATTGCATGGCCATTCAGACCTTTATCGGAGCAGAAGGCCAGCTTTCAAGCCTTGACAATCTGTCAAAAGCGGTGAACTTAGGGATGCGCTACAGCATACCTACCATGGGAGTTGTGGCAGTAGGAAAGCAGATGGAGCGCACAGACCGTTTCTTTAAACTGGCTACCCGCATTGTGGCAGAGTTAGGAGCCAATATCATAAAAACCTACTACTGTGAAAACTTTGAAGAAGTGGTATCTGCCTGCCCGGTTCCAATTGTGGTGGCAGGAGGTAAGAAGCTTCCTGAGAAAGAAGCACTGGAACTTGCGTACCAGTCCATCAGTCAGGGGGCAAGAGGGGTTGACATGGGAAGAAATATCTTCCAGAGTGAAAATCCTGTGGAGATGAGCGCTGCTGTCCGCAGGATCGTGCACGAAGGATTTACTGACAAGGAAGCCTATGAGTTTTATCAGGATATGATTCATCAATAAATGCAGAGGTTTCGTTAAAAAGGATGGTTAAAAGTGCGTCTTGAAACGGTATAGATTGAAAGCCGGATTAAGACGCACCTTTTTTGCACATAGTTGTTTAGGAGGGACAGGGCTTTTCCAGATTTATCAAATAACTCATAGGAAATACCTCTTTTATAACTTATATTTATAGTTTCAATTCCAATCTAATATAGTCTTTTCCCGAAATTTATTTTATTTTAGTTGAAAAATCCCGATAAATGTTCTATTATGAGAAGAAATATATTATCGAAAGCAAAAGGCGCCTTCGATAATCGGATGGACGGCAGTAAAAAACACTGCCTTTTATCAGAATCCTGAAAAACGGTTTCTGATAAATTATATCAGCACAGTGCAGTGACATAGAGGGAGAGGCAGAGATGAATTACAATATTGCAGTGATTCCCGGCGACGGGATCGGGCCTGAAATCATTGGAGAAGCGAGAAAGGTCCTTGATAAGGTGGGAAGTGTATACGGTCATGACTTTCAGTATACAGAAGTATTGATGGGCGGCGTTTCTATTGATGCCCATGGAGTTCCTTTAACAGAGGAAGCTCTTGAAACAGCAAAAAACAGTGATTCCGTTCTCCTCGGAGCAGTAGGCGGAGATGTGGGAAATTCAAAATGGTACGATGTGGCACCGAATCTGAGACCTGAAGCGGGACTACTTGCTATCCGTAAGGGTCTTAATTTATTTGCCAATATCCGTCCGGCCTATTTATACAAAGAGCTTTCTGATGCCTGCCCTTTAAAAAAGGAGATCATTGGAGACGGATTTGACATGGTCATCATGAGAGAGCTGACAGGCGGCCTGTATTTCGGAGAGCGGCACACCGAAGAGGTGGATGGCGTTATGACTGCCGTGGATACCCTTACCTATAATGAAAATGAAATAAGAAGAATCGCCGTTAAGGCCTTTGATATTGCCATGAAACGCCGGAAAAAAGTGACCAGCGTGGATAAGGCAAATGTGTTGGATTCCTCCAGGCTTTGGAGAAAGGTGGCTGAAGAGGTGGCAAAGGATTACCCGGAGGTGACCTTAACTCATATGCTGGTTGATAACTGTGCCATGCAGCTTGTCATGAATCCGGGACAGTTTGACGTGATCCTGACGGAAAACATGTTTGGCGATATCTTATCCGATGAAGCCAGCATGATCACAGGCTCCATTGGGATGCTTTCCTCGGCCAGCATGAATGAAAGCAAATTTGGAATGTATGAACCCAGCCATGGTTCTGCCCCGGATATTGCAGGGAAAAATATTGCAAACCCCATTGCAACCGTTCTTTCCGCCGCAATGATGCTCCGTTATTCCTTTGATCTGGACAGGGAAGCATCAGCCATGGAGGCGGCAGTGGAACAGGTGCTGAAGGAAGGATACCGGACGGCAGACATTTATTCGGAAGGATGTAAAAAAGTGACCACCGCAGAAATGGGAGATTTGATTGCGGAACGGATTGGAAAAGAAAAGGAGTGTGCAGCGGATGAAAAGTGATTCAGTAAAAAAAGGGATGCAGCAGGCGCCTCACCGTTCCCTGTTTAATGCACTGGGAATGACAGAGGAAGAGATGGAAAGGCCTCTGATCGGTGTTGTCAGTTCCTATAATGAAATCGTACCAGGCCATATGAACCTGGACAAAATAGTGGATGCTGTTAAAATGGGAGTTGCCATGGCAGGAGGTACGCCGGTAATGGTTCCGGCCATTGCTGTCTGTGACGGGATCGCCATGGGGCACATTGGCATGAAATATTCCCTGGTCACCAGGGACTTGGTTGCGGATTCCACAGAATGCCTTGCAAGGGCCCACGCCTTTGACGCCCTGGTCATGGTGCCCAACTGTGATAAGAATGTACCTGGACTCTTAATGGCAGCCGCACGCATTAATATACCCACAGTGTTCGTCAGTGGCGGACCAATGTTAGCAGGGCGTGTGCAAGGCCATAAGACCAGCCTGTCCAGCATGTTTGAGGCGGTGGGAGCTTATACCGCAGGAAACATGACCGAAGAGGATGTGAGGGAATACGAACAGCATGCCTGCCCTACCTGCGGCTCCTGTTCCGGTATGTATACGGCCAACAGCATGAACTGTCTGACTGAGGTCCTGGGAATGGGACTGAAAGGCAACGGAACCATTCCTGCGGTTTATTCGGAACGTCTTAAGCTGGCAAAGCACGCGGGAATGGCTGTTATGGAAATGCTTAAGAAGAACATCTGTCCCCGTGACATTATGACGGAAAAAGCCTTCCGCAATGCCCTGACCATGGATATGGCCCTGGGATGCAGCACCAACAGTATGCTTCATCTTCCTGCCGTCGCCCATGAGGCTGGGGTAGATTTAAATCTGGAGACCGCCAATGAGATCAGCGCAAAGACCCCAAACCTTTGCCACCTGGCTCCGGCAGGGCCCACTTATATGGAAGATTTAAATGAAGCAGGCGGCATTTACGCTGTTATGAACGAGATCAGCAAGCTGGGGCTTCTGGAATTAGACTGTATGACCGTGACAGGAAAGACGGTTGGAGAGAATATAAAGAATTGTGTAAATAAGAACCCTGAAGTGATCCGGACTGTGGAAAATCCATACAGCCAGACAGGCGGTATCGCCATATTAAAAGGAAATCTGGCGCCGGATTCTGCAGTTGTAAAGCGCTCCGCCGTAGCGCCTGAGATGTTGAAGCATGAAGGCCCTGCAAGAGTGTTTGACTGCGAGGAAGAGGCCATCAAAGCCATTAAGGACGGAAAGATCGTGGCAGGAGACGTGGTGGTCATCCGCTACGAAGGCCCCAAGGGAGGCCCCGGCATGAGGGAGATGTTAAATCCCACCTCAGCCATTGCAGGCATGGGTCTTGGTTCAACGGTGGCCCTTATCACCGACGGCCGTTTCAGCGGTGCTTCCAGAGGCGCTTCCATTGGGCACGCATGTCCGGAGGCGGCGGTGGGAGGTCCCATTGCCCTGGTGGAAGAGGGAGATATCATTTCCATTGATATTGACAACCACAGGCTGGACGTAAATGTATCTGAGGCCGAAATGGAAAGAAGAAAGGCCAATTGGCAGCCAAGGAAGCCTCAGGTGACCACTGGATACCTGGCCCGGTACGCAGCCATGGCCGCCCCGGCAAGCCGTGGAGCGATTCTTGAATTATAAAAAGAAAAGGAGCAGCCTATGAAAACATTGAATGGAGCAGAGATTGTAATCGAATGCCTGAAAGAGCAGGGTGTGGATACTGTTTTTGGATATCCGGGCGGTACGATCCTGAATATATATGATGCCCTTTATAAGCATCAGGATGAAATAACCCATATCCTGACCGCCCATGAACAGGGGGCAGCCCATGCTGCTGACGGATATGCCAGAGCTACAGGCCGGGTAGGGGTTTGTCTTGCCACCTCAGGGCCTGGAGCAACCAACCTGGTAACCGGAATCGCCACCGCTTTTATGGATTCTATCCCAATGGTAGCCATAACGTGCAACGTGGCGGTAAATCTTCTTGGACGTGACAGCTTCCAGGAGATAGATATTACCGGCGTGACCATGCCTATTACAAAATACAACTTCATCGTGAAAGATATAACAAAACTGGCGGATACCATCCGCCGGGCATTCCGGATCGCACAGACCGGAAGACCCGGTCCTGTGCTGATAGATATTACAAAGGATGTGACCGCAGGAACCTATGACTATGAATATGAGACTCCCGAGCCCATTAAGAGGCAGGAGGATACCATAACAGAGGAGGATTTGGAAACTGCGCTGCAGCTTATCCGGAAATCCCAGAAGCCGTACATCTTCGTAGGAGGAGGAGCGGTTGCTGCCAATGCCTCGGAAGAGCTTTCTTCCTTTGCCCACAAGATCCAGGCCCCTGTGGCGGACAGTCTTATGGGAAAGGGAGCCTTTAACGGAACCGATGAACTGTATACCGGAATGGTAGGAATGCACGGGACCAAGACCTCTAATTTCGGAATCACCGAGTGTGATTTATTGATCGTAGTTGGCGCCCGGTTCAGCGACCGGGTGACAGGAAATGCCGCCAAGTTTGCCAGAAAGGCAAAGATCCTTCAGTTTGATGTGGACCCGGCGGAGATCAATAAGAACGTCAAAACCTATGCCAGCGTTATCGGTGATGTAAAAATGATCTTAAAGAAGCTGAATGCCCGTTTGGATCCCATCAACCATGAAGAATGGCTGGCCCACATTGACCGGTTAAAGGATATGTATCCCATGCGCTTTGACAAAAGCGCTCTTACAGGTCCTTATATTGTTGAAAAGATTTATGAGATCACCCAGGGAGATGCCATCATTACAACGGAGGTAGGCCAGCATCAGATGTGGGCCGCCCAGTTCTATCAGTATAAATACCCCAGAAGCTTCATCTCCTCCGGCGGCCTTGGAACCATGGGCTACGGCCTGGGGGCTTCCATTGGAGCAAAGCTGGGATGCAAGGATAAGGTGGTCATTAACGTGGCAGGGGACGGATGTTTCCGCATGAACATGAATGAGATTGCCACGGCGACCCGCTACAATATTCCCATCATCCAGGTGATTTTTAACAATCAGGTACTGGGCATGGTCCGCCAGTGGCAGACCCTGTTCTATGGAAAACGGTATTCACATACAGTGCTTAATGACCAGGTGGATTTTGTAAAGGTAGCAGAGGGACTGGGAGCCAAGGCCTACCGGGTGACCGGCAAGGACGAATTTGAACCTGTCCTCAGAGAAGCCATAGAGTTAAACGTTCCTGTTGTTATAGAATGTCAGATCCATTGTGATGACAAGGTATTCCCCATGGTATCCCCGGGAGCGCCCATTCAGGATGCGTTTGACGCAGAAGACTTAAAGATCTAAGACAAAAGTATGAGGAGGAAGAGATATGAGCAGAGTGTATAATTTTTCCGCAGGACCAGCCGTGCTGCCGGAGGAAGTCTTAAGAGAGGCAGCCGAGGAAATGATGGATTACAAAGGCTGTGGCATGTCTGTCATGGAGATGAGCCACAGGTCTAAAATGTTTGAGACCATCATCGGTGATGCTGAGGCAGACTTACGGGAGTTATTAGGGATTCCGGACAATTACAAGGTGTTGTTTTTACAGGGCGGAGCTTCCCAGCAGTTTGCCATGGTTCCCATGAATTTATTCAAGAACCGTGTGGGAGACTACATCATCACAGGACAGTGGGCAAAAAAGGCATACCAGGAAGCAAAGCTTTACGGTACGGCCAATGCAGTTGCTTCAAGCGCTGATAAGACCTTCAACTATATCCCGGACGTTTCGGATCTGCCTATTTCTCATGATGCAGATTACGTTTATATCTGTGAAAACAACACAATTTACGGTACAAAGTATAAAACACTGCCTAATACAAAAGGAAAAACACTGGTAGCTGATCTCTCCTCCTGTTTCTTATCGGAACCCATTGACGTTTCAAAATACGGCTTGATTTTTGCAGGCGCCCAGAAAAACGTAGGGCCTGCAGGCGTAGTCATCGCCATTATCCGGGAAGACTTAATCACAGAAGATGTTCTTCCGGGAACTCCTACCATGCTTCGTTATAAGACCCATGCTGACGAGAAATCACTTTACAATACGCCGCCGGCTTACGGAATCTACATCTGCGGAAAGGTGTTTCAGTGGTTAAAGAAGCGGGGTGGCTTAGAGGCCATGAAGGAATTCAATGAAAAGAAGGCGGCCCTCCTTTATGATTATCTGGACCAGAGCCAGATGTTTACCGGTACCGTGGAAAAGAAGGACCGTTCCCTGATGAATGTTCCTTTTGTAACCGGAAGTGAGGAACTGGATGCATTATTCGTAAAGGAATCAAAGGCAGCAGGCTTTGAAAACTTAAAGGGCCACAGAAGCGTAGGCGGTATGCGGGCCAGCATTTACAACGCCATGCCTATGGAAGGTGTGGAGAAGCTGGTTTCCTTTATGAGGGATTTTGAAGCAAAGCATGGGAAATGACCATACAGTCAAGAGAGGAGACATGATGAAAAAAATTCATTGCCTCAATGCGGTTTCCAACTGCGGGACCGCATTGCTGACAGAAGACTATGCATTAACAGATCACATAAATGAAGCGGAGGGGGTTCTTGTCCGCAGCGCTTCCATGCATGAGATGGAACTTCCTGAGGGACTTTTAGCCATTGCAAGAGCAGGGGCAGGAGTCAACAACATTCCTCTGGATGAGTGTGCTTCAAAGGGGATCGTGGTGTTCAACACCCCGGGAGCCAATGCCAACGGTGTGAAGGAACTGGTCATTGCAGGGCTTATGATGGCTTCCAGAGATATTGAAGGAGGCATTCGCTGGTGCAAGGACAATAAGGGCGATGAAAACATTGCAAAATCCGCGGAAAAAGCCAAAAGCTCCTTTGCAGGATGCGAGATCAGGGGAAAGAAGCTGGGAGTCATTGGTCTTGGAGCCATTGGTACGGAAGTGGCCAATGCCTGCTCTTCCTTAGGGATGGACGTCTATGGGTATGATCCGTTTATTTCCATAAACGCGGCATGGAAGCTTTCCAGAAATATCAAGCACATTACCTCTGCGGATACTATTTACCAGGAATGCGATTACATAACCCTTCATCTTCCCCTGGTTGATTCCACAAAGGGAATGATGAATAAGTCTGTCATTGACCGTATGAAGGACGGCGTTGTGATCTTGAATTTCGCAAGAGATGTCCTGGTGAATGAAGATGACATGGCAGAGGCTTTACAGTCCGGCAAGGTAAAAAAATATGTAACTGATTTCCCAAATTCAAAGTCCGTTCATATGGAAGGAGCCATCGTGATCCCTCATTTAGGCGCTTCTACGGAAGAATCCGAAGACAACTGTGCAAAGATGGCGGTAGAGGAAATCATGGATTATATTGATAACGGCAACATCCGCAATTCCGTAAACTTTCCTTTCTGCGACATGGGAGTGTGCAATACGGCCAGCCGTCTTGCAGTGCTTCACTTAAATATTCCCAATATGATCGGGCAGATCACCGGAACCCTGGCGGCAGGGGATGTGAACATTTCCGATATGACAAATAAGAGCCGTGAAAAGTATGCTTATACTCTGCTTGACTTGGAAAGCGTCCCGGATGAAGAAAGCATACAGAAGCTAAACGGCATCAAGGGTATTCTGCGGGTAAGAGTAGTTAAATAAAGTCAGAGTTCTGCCATCCGCTCTATAGAAACATTTATGTGATTTGCGCTTAGTGAGCAAGTTCCCACGCACAAATCCCATAAATGTTTTTGCATGGCGAAACTGTAAACAAATAAAGGAGACACTATGGCGATTGTGAAACCATTTCCATGCGTCAGACCGGACCCGGGCTATGCCCATCAGGTGGCAGCCCTTCCCTACGACGTATACAGCCGCAAGGAGGCCTGTGAGGTAACAGCAGCCAACCACCGGTCGTTTTTAAACATTGACAGGCCGGAAACCCAGTTTTCTGATGATGTGGACACCTACGATGACCGTGTTTATGAAAAAGCCGGGGAGATGCTGAAAAACTGGATAAAGGACGGGATCTTTCAGACAGACCCTTTGGAAGCCTATTATATCTATGAACTGACCATGGACGGAAGGCGTCAGACCGGGATCGTGGCCTGCTCCTCCATTGATGATTATGTAAATGGGGTCATTAAAAAACACGAAAATACCAGAGAAGAAAAGGAAGTGGACCGGATCCGCCATGTGGATACCACAGATGCACAAACCGGCCCCATTTTTCTGGCTTACCGGACCAATGAAGGGATCAACGGGATCGTGAATTCTGTAACAAACACAGAGCCTTTATATGATTTTGTGGCAGAAGACGGCGTCGGCCACAGGGTATGGCAGATCCATGAGGGAGATAAGATCTCTCAGATTCAGAATGCTTTTGTTGGGATACCTTCTACTTATATCGCAGACGGCCATCACAGGGCGGCTTCCGCCGTAAAGGTAGGACTTAAGAGGCGCAGGGAAAATCCGGGATATACAGGGGAAGAGCCTTTTAACTATTTCCTTTCCGTTTTATTTCCTGATGACCAGCTTATGATCATGCCCTATAACCGGGTGGTAAAGGATCTAAACGGCCTTTCAGAGGAGGAGTTCCTTCATAAAATCAGGCAATCCTTTGAGGCGGCCTGTATGGGAACAGAGGCTTTTGCTCCTTTAGAAAAAGGAACCTTTGGGATGTATTTAAATCGGAAGTGGTACTGCTTAAAGGCATCCAACACCTTAAAATCCTCTGATCCGGTAAAGGGCTTAGATGTATCCATTCTTCAGGACAATCTGTTAGGTCCTGTTTTGGGGATCAAAGATCCCAGAACGGATCAAAGGATGGATTTTATCGGAGGGATCCGGGGTCTTAAGGAGCTGGAAAAGCGGTGCAGCCAGGATATGGCAGTGGCATTTTCCATGTATCCTACATCCATTGAGGAATTGTTTTCCGTGGCAGATGCAGGGCTTTTAATGCCTCCAAAATCCACTTGGTTTGAGCCAAAGCTGCGCAGCGGATTATTTATCCACCTATTATAACTAAGAAAAACACGCCGTCTCCGGAAGGGAAACCTTATTGGGACGGCGTTTCTTTTTCAGGTTCTTTTTTAAGCTGTTCCCTGCGGTAAATATCATAGACCTCAAGGAGCTGAGGGCGTTTTACCACCCCGATTTTTTGAAAGATGTTGTGGACATGGGTTTTCGCTGTTCCAAGGGAAATATATAAATCCTCGCTTATTTCCTGGTTGGTTTTGTCCATAAGAAGCACTCTTAAGATTTCCCTTTCCCTTGCGGTCAAGTGGTAAGCCTCACTGAAATGATACAGAATGCTTTCTTCTATATCAGAGGGTAAGTTTCCCCGGGTATGGCTGGTTACCTCCTCTACGATGGTATTGTTCTTTAATAATATTTTCAGGTAGTACATAAGATATCCGGCAGAGAATATGGCGTAGAAAAGGTATAAGATATCGGAGGTAAAGCTCCGGTTGTTCATATTGATATAATATTTAGAATAAGTATCAAAATTAAAGATTACAATGGTATCTTCCACAATGATTAAAAGATTCATGAGAACAGTAAAATAAAAAAGTCTTTTGCACCATTTAAAGAAAGGATCCTGATATTCCTCAGGGTTCTTTTTTATTATACCTAAGCATTCTGCTCCTATATAGGCGTTGTAAAGCTGGCTTGGGAGGAAATAGAGCCATATCTTCCAGGCACTGTTTCCCATGGCAGGCACAAACAGCATGAAGGTCACGTAAATTGCTAAAATTCCATAATCACGCTGGGTAATCGTTCTATTTAACAGCCGTTTGAAGATGGTCAGGTAACCAAGTGACAAAATCAGATAGATCAATGTTTTATGGGTCGGAACGATCATAAAAATCTTATTATAATATTCTGCAAAATTCCCAAACATTTCTGAAGCAAAAATCACAATATCATCCACTAAACTTGCCCCGAATATGATTCCTATCCATAATAGGATCTTTTCTTTCCCATTTAAAAAAAGTGAGAAAGACATCCAAAGGATACCGGAGTAGACCGTGATCAAAACCAGATTGTAAATGAATACGACGCCTTTTTCCATATTTTGTCTCCTGCATTTTGTTCGTCCACATGTTGTCATCATCAGTATAACAAATAAAAAAGTTTTTTCAACTCCAAAATTTTATTAAAACCCTATTTTTTAGTGCAGAGTGCACAAAAGTTTAGGAGAGTTTATGTGGATTAGGGTTAAAAGTGTTATAAATATCCACCCTTGGTTGCATTCTCAACCGGCATGAGAACTGCTATTTTCATCTTGTGAGGCCGCTGCAACAAGAAGCGGATCACAGCAAAACAAAATTACAGCAAAACAAAAAAGGAGGTTTTACTGATGGCAGAGAAAATAGTTCTTGCTTTGGGCGGAAATGCGCTGCAGTCAGGAAAGGGAGAAGCAACGGCCAAAGCACAGCTTGAAATCGTTCATAAGACTTGTGAGTATATAGCAGAATTAAATGAACGAGGATACGAGATGGCCATAGTACATGGGAACGGACCTCAGGTAGGGAGAATTTTGCTGGCATCTGAAACTGCAAAAGATGTAACACCACCTATGCCGTTTGATGTATGCGGGGCAATGTCCCAGGGGTATATCGGATATCATTTGCAGCAGGGTCTGAAATATGCGCTCAATAAACGGAATCAGAACTTTCCAGTTGTCACCATCGCTACCCAGGTGATTGTAGATGAGAATGATCCGGCTTTCCATAATCCTACCAAACCCATCGGACCTTTCTATACAAAAGAAGAGGCTCACGCACTGGAAGAGGAAAAGGGATTTGTTATGAAAGAAGATGCCGGCCGGGGATACCGGAGAGTGGTTGCATCTCCGATTCCTAAAAAGATCGTGGAGATCGAGGCGGTAAAAGAGTTATGGCCAAAGGCAATCGTCATTACCTGCGGCGGAGGCGGAATTCCTGTGGTTGAAGATCCTGTTGGCGCTCTTAGGGGAACGGCAGCGGTTATTGATAAGGATTTTGCGGCAGAGCTTCTGGCAGAACAGGTGGATGCAGATATTCTGGTGATTTTAACAGAAGTTGAAAAGGTGGCAGTCAATTATAACAAGCCGGACCAGAAAAACCTGGATCATCTCAGCCTTTTAGAAGCAAACAGGTATTGCGAGGAAGGGCAGTTTGCTCCGGGAAGCATGCTTCCAAAGGTTCAGGCAGCCATGAAGTTTGTAAGATCCAATCCGTCAAAACGGGCCGTCATCACCTCCCTTGATAAAGCGGTAGAAGCCCTGGATGGAAAAACAGGCACCATATTCACATTTAACTAATTCACAATAAAAATTTATATAAGGAGATTTTGCCATGAAAGCAAACGGAATTACACATTTTATCGACACTAACGATTTTACCAAGGAGCAGTTGTTAGACATTATCGACCTGTCTTTAGCCATCAAAAAAAGCATCAAAGCAGGCTATAATCCTCCATTGTTAAAGGGAAAAACACTGGGAATGATTTTCCAGCAGTCCTCAACAAGAACCCGGGTTTCCTTTGAAACAGCCATGGAGCAGCTTGGCGGACATGCTCAGTACTTAGGACCTGGCATGATCCAGCTTGGCGGGCATGAAACCATCGGCGATACAGGAAGAGTGCTTTCCCAATTGATCGACGTGGTAATGGCCAGAGTTATCGAACACAACTCAGTAGTAGAATTAGCAAAAGCCTGCACGATTCCGGTATTAAACGGTATGAGTGATTACAATCACCCGACTCAGGAAATCGGTGATCTTTGCACCATTGCAGAGCATCTTCCAAGAGGCAGAAAGCTGGAAGACTGCAAGGTTGTTTTCGTAGGCGACGGAACTCAGGTGTGTGCATCCCTTGGATTCATTACCACAAAGCTTGGTATGCATTTCGTTCATTACGGACCAAAGAACAATCAGCTTCCGGAAGAGTACAAGAAGATCATGGAAGAGAACTGCAAGATTTCCGGCGGTACATGGGAAGTGACTGATAACCGTGACAGTGTGAAGGGAGCAGATTTCATTTACACAGATGTATGGTATGGCCTGTATGAAAATGAGACTCCAAAGGAAGAGCGGGTTGCCACCTTCAAGGATTACCAGGTAAACAGAGATTTAATGTCTCTTGGAAATATCGGCTGCAAATTCATGCACTGCCTGCCTGCTACCAGAGGGGAAGACGTGACGGATGAGGTTCTTGACAGCGAAAGCTCCATTGCATTCTTAGAGGCAGGAAACCGCTTAACAGCAATGAGAGGTCTGCTTGTTTACCTTACACAGTATCAGAGAGACCAGGCTCCAAGCGAGCTTCAGATCGCAGCAGCAAAGGAACAGTTGGAGAAATTCATGGACGAAAGAAGTATCAATTAGGAGGATAATTATGTCAAACGCGCCAAAGAAAAAGTTTCGGTTAATTGATGCCATAATGGCGGTAATTTGCGTAGTATTTGTGGCAGAAGCAGCAAGTCCGGTGGCAGCGATTGGTAATTCCCAGTATTTCTGGTGGATTTTCCTCTTAATAACATTTTTGCTACCATATGGCTTGATCTCCTCAGAATTGGGGACAACCTATGAAGGTGACGGTGGATTGTATGACTGGGTGTCAAAAGCCTTTGGTAAGAAATGGGGAGGAAGGGTGTCCTGGTACTACTGGATCAACTTTCCGCTTTGGATGGCTTCTTTGGCGCTTATGTTCCCTGAGGTCATTAATCTTCTGACCGGAGGGGAGTTAGGACTTGTTCCGTCTTTGATCATAGAGCTAATTTTTGTATGGATTATTGTATTTATCAGCTTTTATTCAGTTTGTGACAGCACCTGGATCTTAAACGGGGCCGCTGTAATTAAAATCCTTATAGCTTTAACACTGGGATGCCTTGGAATCTATGGTGCGGTTACTCATGGAGTTGCCAATGAATACACCTTAGCTTCCATGATTCCGAATTTTAATTTAAACAGCTTGTCCTATATTTCAGTTATTTTATTTAACTGCCTTGGATTTGAAGTGGTTTGTACGTTTGCAGATGATATGGAGAATCCTAAAAAACAGATTCCTCAGGCCATTGTTGCAGGCGGCCTTGTAATCGCCGCTATCTATATCTTTATGGCATTCGGAATCGGTGTTGCGATTCCAGCCGATCAGATCAGTACCAGTACCGGGCTGGTAGCAAGTGTACAGCTTTTAACCGGAAGCACAAAAGGAATCATTGTGACAGTCGTTGCCATTGGTTTTCTGCTTACGCTTTTTGGAAATATGATTTCCTGGTCACTGGGGGTTAACAATGTGGCAGCTTATGCGGCAGATAATGGGGATATGCCTGGAATATTTAAGATAAGAAGCAAAAAGAATGACATGCCTATAGGCGCGGCAATTATGAACGGGCTGGTAGCCAGTTTTGTTTTGATCATCGCTCCCATTATACCGAATCAGGATCTGTTCTGGTGCTTCTTCGCATTGAATCTTGTTATGTTTTTACTTGCCTACATTCCTGTATTTCCGGCATTTTTAAAGCTTAGAAAAATTGACCCGGATACAGAGCGGCCCTTTAGGGTTCCCGGAAGCGATGGCTTCTTAAAGGTTTTAGCAATCGTGCCAATGATGCTGATCATCATTGCTTTGATCTTTACTGCAATTCCTTTAAGCTTTGATCCGGAAACTTTAGCGGGAGTACTTCCCATCACCATCGGGGCAGTGATATTCCTCATACTTGGTGAGCTGATTGTAAACAGAAAAAGAGACAAATAAGAAAGAGAAGGGATAAATTATGGCAAAGAGAATTGAGAATACAACTCCAAAGCAGGACGGATACCGTATGCCTGCAGAGTTTGAAGAGCAGGAACAGATTTGGATGTTATGGCCGGAAAGACCGGATAACTGGAGAAACGGCGCAAAGCCTGCACAGGTTATATTTACTGAGGTTGCTAAAGCCATCCTTCAGTTTGAGCCGGTTACCGTATGCGTTTCCCCGGCACAATACCAGAACTGCCGCGTGCATCTTCCGGCTGAAATAAGAGTGGTTGAAATGACCAGCAATGACGCCTGGATCCGTGACTGCGGACCTACCTTTGTCATCAATGATAAGGGCGGCATCAGAGGCTGCGACTGGACCTTTAATGCATGGGGCGGTCTGGTAGACGGACTTTACTTCCCATGGGATCAGGATGATCTTGTAGCTCATAAGGTATGTGAAATAGAAGAAATTGATTCCTACCGTACCGAAGGCTTTGTTCTGGAAGGCGGTTCCTTCCATGTAGATGGAGAAGGAACAATTATTACAACAGAAATGTGCCTGTTAAGTGAGGGAAGAAATCCTCATATGACAAAAGAAGAAATTGAAGAGATGCTGGATGAATACTTAAACTGCCAGAAGGTTATCTGGATCAAGGATGGTATTGATCCTAACGAAACCAACGGACATATTGACGATGTAATGCAGTATGTAAGACCTGGAGAGGTTGCCTGCATCTGGACGGAAGATGAAGAGAATCCTTTCTATAGAGAAGCACAGGAAGCTTATAAGACATTATCCGAAGCAGTAGATGCCAAGGGCCGTAAATTAAAGGTACATAAGCTTTGCCTGACCAGGAAACCGGTTCTGCTCCATGGCGCAGATGCCATTGATATGGTTGAGGGAACCCTTCCAAGAGAGGATGGCGAGGTTTCCATCGCTTCCTATATGAATTTCCTTGTAGTAAACGGGGGTGTGATCGTTCCCCAGTATGGCGATAAAAATGATGCATTAGCCTTACAGCAGATCCAGGAAATGTATCCGGACCGTAAAGTGGTTGGGGTACGCACCGAAGAGGTTGCATTTGGCGGCGGAAATATCCACTGCATTACCCAGCAGCAGCCAAAAGTAAAATAAATTCTTATCCCTAATCTCCTCAAATGTATTCACAGGGGCTGTTGCACTTGCCGCAACAGCCCTTGTTCTATGAAACTATTAATTTTCTTCCTTAGGAGGCTCCGGCGGAACGAAATTATCGGGGATCCCAGGATCCTTCATATCATATACCCGGTTATACTCCTTGGTCTCCTGGTTCTTAAGGGTTTCTGAACGGTTCATGGTAAGGAATTTAGTAAGCTCATAACAGCTTACCCAGATCTCGTTGTTGCCTTCCTTCTGAGACTCGTCAAAAATGAGCTGAAGTCCAAAGTGGAGATGAGGTTCATTGATATTATTGGTATTTTCGTTCCTGCTGTATCCGGTACGCCCCAGGTAACCGATCACATCTCCGGATGTGACTATGCTGCCCTGGCTTAAGGATTTATGATAAGGATAATTTTTTCTCAAATGGGCGTAATAATAATACCGCTTTCCATCAAAACTGCGGATCCCCAAACGCCATCCCCCATACTGGTTCCATCCGATGGCTTCTACATAGCCGCTTTCCACTGCAATCACAGGAGTTCCCACCTGTCCCATCATATCATGGCCCAGATGCTGCCGTCTGTAGCCGTAAGAGCGCGCAACCCCGAAATCGTCAAAGTCGTTATAGGGGAAGCCCTTGGCAATGGGGGAAAAACCTTTGAGCCCATACTTTTTTACCCATACCTTATCCGGGTCAATGCTGCCGTCACTTAAGAGGGCAGGAGTGGCGTAGAGAGGGGCATTTTGAGAGGGAATCTGAATATCATACTGGCCTACAAGGCCATCCAGCACAGCTCCATAGGCTTCTCTGTAATAGGAATAATGGCTCATTTTTGCAGTCAGTTCTTCCATGGTTTTACCGGAAAGAAGCTGCTCCGCCAGCCCATCCAAATCTTTGGTGGAATATCTGGAAAAATCCCCTCCATACTTGGCTCCAAGATAAGAGAGAAGATCCACCCAGTTTAAATGCGGTTCAGACTGGCAGGTGTTGACATCATACCGGAAGGCTTCCTGCATGGCCTTTGCGGTCACGTCAAAATCCACCCATTTAATATATTTTTTTGCTTCCGAGGGACTGGCGTTTCCATCCTGATTGGCTACCGGAAATGAGAGTCTTCCGCCTGGGGATATGAAAAATAGGGAGACCAGCAGAAATGTCAGAACGATGACTTCTATGTAAATGATGATGTGATGTCTGGATACATGGGAAAGTCTGATATCTTTTTTGAATAGGTTCATAAGCGTTCTCCTTGTCATTCCATGGCGTGATTTACTTAATAAAGGCAAGCCAGGCCCGGTCTGAATGCAGTAAATCAGCCGTTCGATGAGCCGCCAGGTGAGTCCGATTCCCTGATAGATGCATATGAAAAAGGAAAGCAGGTTTCTAAGGCTTTCCTATATAAGATATGCGAAAGGTGTTAAAAATATGAAGGAAAACAGAAGGAGTGAGTCTGTATTGGAAACAGGAGGCGTTCATGGTATAATTCTTATTAAGAATAAAAATGATGCGGAGCATGAAGATCATACCGCAGCGGAAAGCGAGGCCAGGAATGAATAATTTTGAATATTGTGTACCAACAAGGGTGATATTCGGCCGTGATACCCATAAAAGGGCAGGAGCCATCATCTCAGAATATGGATTCCGAAAGATCATGGTTCATTATGGGGGAGGCAGTGTAGTGAAAAGCGGTCTTCTTGGGCTGGTGGAAGAGTCCTTAAAGGAGCATGGGATAGAATACGTACTTTTCGGCGGAGTGCAGCCCAATCCGGTCCTGTCTCTGGCAAAGGAAGGTATGGAAATATGCAGAAGGGAACAAGTGGAGTTCATCCTGGCAGTGGGAGGGGGAAGCGTTATAGATTCGGCCAAATGCATTGCTGACGGAGCGCCCAATCCGGAAATTGACCCGTGGAAATTCTTTTTAAAGGAAGTGGTTCCGGGTAAGGCCCTTCCTCACGGCAACATTCTCACCCTGTCAGCTTCCGGGAGTGAGACAAGCTTATCCTGTGTTATCACCAATGAAGAAGGGGATTTAAAACGGGGATTCAACAGCGCTACCCACCGCCCTCTGTTTGCTGTCTGCAACCCGGAGCTGACGTTTACGGTCAGTAAATTCCAGACAGGATGCGGGACCGTTGATATTATGATGCACACCCTGGAACGGTATCTGGGAGGAACCACGAAAGATACGCCTTTGACGGACAGGATCGCAGAAGGGCTTTTAACCTCCGTTATGGAAGCAGGAGCAGTTGCGGATAAAAATCCTGAAGATTATGAGGCGCGTGCAACGCTGATGTGGGCGGGAAGCCTTTCCCATAATGAGCTGACAGGCCTTGGAAGAGAATTTATGATGCAGATTCACCAACTGGAGCATGAACTGTCCGGCATGTATCCTGCGATTGCCCACGGCGCCGGATTGTCTGCCCTGTTCTGCTCCTGGGCCAGGTATGTATGCGAAGCCGATCCTATGAGGTTTGCCCAGTTGGCTGTCCGGGTAATGAATGAGGAGATGAACTTTGAGGAACCTTTAAAAACGGCCCTTCATGGAATTAACAGAATGGAAGAGTTTTTCAGGAGTCTTGGAATGCCTGTCACCTTAAGAGAACTGAATGCTGGAATAAAGGAAACAGATTTAGAGGTGCTGGCGGAGAAATGTTCCTTTTACGGAGCCAGAACCTTACCAGGGATCCGGCCATTGGGGAAAGAGGAAATGATAGATGTATACCGGCTGGCTTATTAGAACTTCAGGAGTATCACTGTCCTGAACGGCCGTTATCAGGCTGAGATCCGGGCCTCGTCTATGGTTCCATGAAAACGCCTGCTCTGATCCTATCCAAACGGTATTAATCAAGCTTTTTCCGCTTCCTTAATACCGTTTGGATAATGGATGGGCAGGCAAGGTCCCGAATGAAAGAAAACCGGGACAGGATAGCACCTGATCTCCGATTTTAACTCCGGCTTCACAGCCCGTATCATTGTGATTTTTAAATACGGCCTTATATAACTTATAGAATCACCTCACCTTTCTGTTTGGCAGCAAGGCAAAGCGGAAATAACATTTTGATATTTTCTGTGAATTTTCTTTTAACCTTTATAGCATCCCATCTTACATATATTCGTTACCACCGCCCGTACCTTCTCCTTCTCCGGCTCCCTGCAAAAGGGTTTGAAAATGGATACCATGGTTATGGCATTCTGGGGAGGGCGGGTCATAATGAAGGAATTGCAGATAAAGCGGAAATTGATTCCCCTGGCTTCCTGAGTGGCTACCAAATAGGGCTTGTAGGTAGCGCCCCGTAATTCACAGGTGGCTTCATAGAAGATCGCCAGGTCCTTGCAGTTCACATCGCGGTAGGGGGTAAAATTGCCTGGGCAGCACATATAAGAAACTCCTTTGCCTTTTCTATTGTTATATCATATGCGGGTCCGGGGACGAGCGTGAGTCACTTTTGCCATTTCGTTTGCAATAAGGAAGGGATGAGGCTGAAGGGAAGATTGTAGAGGCAATCAGCCACACACTTCATAAAACATTGACAGAGAGGGGCGCTCAGGCTGTGAAAGTCAATGTTGGAAAATGAAGCTATGTTGTAATTCTCTGCAATGATGGGGGATTCCATACTTTAGATGCAGTGATAGCAGATGAATGTTTTGTTACAGGAAATGTCTGTGTTTTCAATGTTAGTGACAGGAAAAAAAGTGAAAGGATTTATGCAGGGGAAGTGCTTCATGTATAAATAAACTGGATAAATGCCAGTGTGAGCCAAGCTGGGATATTTTTAAAGGGCGATGGTACGGTATGGGCAAGTTCTTCGGAACCTGCTTTTCTGTTTTCAGGCATAAAAATGGAGCTGTTGCTCCGGTAGATTATCCAATCTACTTTCACAACAACTCCATTTTTTAAAAATTATTTGCAAAACTGAGAAATTAAATCTAATAAATCGCTTAAGTTACATGAGCTGAAATCAAAGAACATATACGTAACCTCCTCATTAATTTACTTTTTTTGGAACAAGTTCATTGTAACACTTATGTAACAGAAATGTAATATATAATAAATGGAATGAAAAGCAGTAATTGGTATATTAAATGAGTTGGTATCAGGGAGGGGCCGGTTAATGATTAGTATTTAGAGGATTAGTATACATTGAAAAATAATATTGATAGTTGGCAGATTCTATTGTATTATTAAATAAATAAAATCAGAATTTAAGAGAGGTATTATGATATGAACAATAATATTTCCTATTGTATTGAAATGTATAGAAAACAATTAGCTCAAGGTGACATACAGCGTGCATATACAGTGTTAACAAAATATGTTGCTGAGTTAAAGTCAAAATTTCCGAAGCAGTATTTAACAGGAAATATTTCATTTGGTTATTTAGATTACACATACTTTCCTTTTTTTAATGACTATTTGAGGAATCACAAACTGCGATTTGGAATTGTATTAAACCACGAAAAAATCCAGATTGAATTGTGGTTAATGGGACAAAACGCTCCTGTGCAAAAAGAATATTGGGAGATTTTAAAGGATACGAACTGGAATAAGAATATAAACGAAATGCCCCAATATTCTGTTTTAGAAGTTTGTTTAGAAGATAACATTGATTTTGAGAAGAAAGAGGAAATGACTCAAGTGATACTTGAACGAGCCATGTCTTTGAGCGAAGAGATTCAAATGTTTTTACAAAGCCGCGATTAAGAAAATTTCAATTTACAGAAGAAAGAAACCTAACTATGGTACACCACAAGAAGCTGATTGAAAAGGCCAAATGATCCCACTGTAAGATCTGCCAGGAATGCATAACAGGTGCTGGAAAGATGATGCAAAGAATAACAAGGGAGATTTAAACCTCCCTTGCGTCACCGGATGATGCCTAATTGGATGTAATTCTAGGTTTAGGGCCTTCACCCGGAGGAGTATAAAATGGATCAATATAATCGCTATTTGATGCGGTTTTCGAAGGATGATCTGTATGGGTAACATTTTTATTACTGACATTATTGTCTGTAGCACCGCCCTGTTTGTTGGAAGATATATCTTTGCTATTCAAGATTGATGCTCCTTTCGCTTTTTAGTAGTGTCGCTATTCTTAGAATTCGCTGGATTGGCTATTTATATTGCAACCAACATTTTCGATACAAGATTTAATTGAATTTTCGTCCGTTGATTGATTGTATCCTACTTCAACTGAACCTCTTGCTACATCAATATTGACCATAGAAATTCCATCAATTTTATCTAATGCATTTTTAAGCTGAGTTTTAATCTCCGAATTCTGTATGCCTGATATAGAATAATGAATTTTGTTCATAAAATAACTCCTTTACAGTTTAAGTTATATTTTTTGGACATTTAAAGCACATAAGCCTTTATCATCTTGTCTAACGTCAAAATTGACAGACTCTCCCTCGTGTAAATCTTTGTTATGAGTTTTTTCTTTAACTTGTGAATGATGTACGAAAACATCCTGACCTTCGTTGGTGGAGATAAAGCCGTAGCCTCTTTCGTTATCAAACCATTTAACTACACCGGTATAATTAGACATGTTGAGAACCTCCTTGCAAATCGTCTATAAACTAATTAAAGTCTCGTAGATAGTATTTCCTTATTTGTGGAAATAGTTTTATACTTGTCTGTTTTTTCGGCTGAACGTGAAATATTTCAATAATATTTAAAGTTTAAGATTCTTTCTCTTTCGAATTATCTGCCTCTAACCCAAATACGGCTCGAGCGCTTTCTGCTTGTGGATTATGATTAATATGTTTTGAATGAAAAGTCCCATCTTCTTTTTTATGATTACGTGTACTTTTTTTTGAATTATCTTTGCTCATAGTTTGCCTCCTTTTTTTATAAAACTCTTTTTTAGTATACCATTCATTAAAAAATTTCATTCTATGATTGGTTTCCAATTTAAACCAAAAAGTTGTATTGTGCATGGGTAGTTAGAGAACTAAACCAGATTTTATATAAGTATATACTGAATAAACCAGATATTAATTGGTTAGACAATAAAACAATCATTTCAAACCTGAATTTAATGGTGCAAGGAGGAGAGTGAACATTTTGACAAATATTGTGATACCGTGAAATGGGTACAGGAAAATGATCAGGTCCTAAAAGGAAAATGGTACAAAGGGGATTGTCTGGATTGCTATTACAATCCCTGCAGAATGATTGAAGTGGAGTCTAAAAAAATAATTGTAAATTTTGCAAAGACATGGTTGAGTATATTGGGTTTTTGACGAATACCGTGGAGCGTTTAATTACTGCCCGGTGTTCGGAAAAAACTAAATTTAACGTATTAATATACATTGGAAATTTAATATTGATAGTTGGTAATTAAAGAAGTATTATATTTGTATAGCTGATTATAAAAGGAGTAAAAGGTATGAACATATTAACCTCTCGTTTACAATTGCGTCCTTTTACAAAACAGGATTTAAACGATGTTTTTGAATATTGCAGCCAAGAAGGGATAGGGGAGATGGCAGGATGGCCTGTTCACGAATCAATATTGCAAACTAAGAGAATCCTTTCTGAATGGGTCCGACAAGAACAGAAACTGGCCATAGTCTGGCATGAGAGTGGAAAAGTAATTGGCCATATTTCCATTGATGAGGATTCAGAGGAAGGACGTGAGGATACAAGGGAATTTGGCTGTGCCTTAAATCGTGCTTATCAACGGCAAGGTATTATGTCGGAGGCAATAATTGCAGTCCTGGATTATCTATTTAACCATGGTATTTCATACGTTTGGGCATGTTGCTTTCAAGAGAACTTAGCTTCAAAGGGAATGATTGAGAAATGCGGATTCATATTCCAGCAGGAAGGAACTTATTATTCAAAAGAACTCAATAAAATATTTTGTTCCTTTGAGTACCGCCTTTCAAAAAAGGAGTGGAGGGAACAAAGTACAAGATTCCAAAATCAGATACAAATTTGAGAAAATTGAATACAGAAGAAATGCCAACTATCAGTATTATGCTGGTAGTTTTTTTATTCCCAGAAAGAGAGAGGAGATAAAAACGTGAAATCATTATTACATTATTCCGGAAGCAAGAAACGGATCGCCTCCTGGATATGATTGTGAACTTTATGAGCGATATTTGAAAGGCTGGAGTAAGCTCCAGATCCCGGCCAGGGCGCAGAATGACCATAGGAGGGTAGAAACATTGTGGATGAACTTTGAGCCGGTGGAGCCGACGAGGCTGGAGAATTAGGATTTAGTAGGCCATTGTGAGAACCAGAAAACATACGATTTGGCAGAATCATAAGGTAGTTGGCTACATGGAACTATCAAGAGAACAGGCACACCAGTTGAACGGTATTAGTGGCATAAGGTGTGTATTTTGGATTTGATGAAACGGCTAAGCGATTTAATACCGAGCTGGAATCTCAAACAAACTGAGATTTTTTTGCTGTAATAATATCCCGGCAATATGGTGTAATTGAGCAGCGGTATCAATGTATGAATGATCTTCATGTAGTGTTATCTGTAACCATACCGGCAATGTTGTAAAGTATACTCTAGTGCTAGTACTTTTAAAGAGTAAATGGGATAAATTGTTTTTCATAGAATCACCTCAAAATATAGTGTGATGAATGAGAAATAATAATACAGGAAGTAAATGGATATCGATGAAAGGTATGGAAATATTGAATTATGTCTTTCGTATCGTATAAAGAAAAGAAGAATGAGATTGTGAGTAACAGATGGAAAGAGTTACAAGGAAAAGAAGTAAGAGATAAGGTAACTGGATTTGCAGGTGTTTGTACGGGGCAGACAAGGTGGTTGTATGGCTGTGATTAATACTATGTAACGCCTCAGGTTGATAAGGATGGTAAATGTGGAGATTCCCAGTGGTTTGACAATGGGCGAATTGAAATTATTGGTGCTGGTATCGATCCTGAAGAAGTCAAAGTGGAAAAGAATGGTGGCTGCAATGACCATCCATCTAACAGTAGAAGATAGGAGAATACATAATTGAAGAAGAAAATTAGGATTTAGGATAATCGGGAAGGAGTGCACAATGGAAAGATTGACTATGGAAAGTGACAAAGGAGGCCTGGTTTTTACCTTTTATCTGGATATTACATGGGAAAAAGGTGAAATTGAGAAGATAGCAAAGTTGGGACAAAAGTTAAAGGATTATGAAGATATTGGACTAGAACCGGAAGAAATACAGTTTTTAATGGGAGATGTCGCGGTTACGAGAGCAGAAATGGCCATGAAAGAACAGCAGTGGATTCCGGTGTCAGAACGGTTCCCGGAAAAGGCAGAATCTGAGGCTGCCATGACAGACGGCGAATACTTCCGTAGAATAGAAATTGCTGTGCAGACAGATATAATCGAATACCATATCGGATATTTTGATGGGCATAAATGGTTTGATAAGCGGCATCGAGGTTTTGAAGGTGTAGTAGTGGCATGGAAAGTTCACCAGCCATACCGACCAGAGCAATTATGTGAAGCTGGATCGGAGGCAGGCCAGGAATCGGGGGAATCGGCACTGCAGTCTGCTGCGTAAAATTATTTTGCGGAGACAGACATGAAAAAAGCGATGAGCACAAATATACCACCAGATGCAATCAGTAAGGAAATACCACCTGTGATCAAAAGGGCAATTCGAAGTTTGCGATGTTTTTTTGCGTCATCTTTCTTTTTCAGAGAGGTAAAGCCTTGAATTAGTAGAATTATTCCTAAAACAAGACAAAAGGAAGAAAATCCCAATATGGTTGCTAACACAGCTAGAATAGCTATTGCAAATAATAACATTAATACCACAACACTACAACCGGCCATATGTACCCCCTAAGTTTCTTTTGAAATATTGTACCACAAATGGAATTTTAATGAAACTAATATTAACCAGGCATCTGCCCCGGTCAGTGAATTAAGATATGAGGTGGATATGGCATACACGGAGCAGGAACAAATTGAATCTCATTTTTGTTGAAAACGACATTAGACCGAAGGAGGGGTTTCTGTCCTGTGAAACAGGGGCCCATATCTTCGCAGAAGGACCTCCCTCCCCAATACAGACCTTATTCCTCTAAATAAATGGATGCAGATACCAAGTATTTTCCCAAATTGTGAAGATATGAAAAAACCATTGACACCAAAGACGTTATATATTATAATGTGAAAAAATAATATAACGTTATATAATAGTATAACAATATCAAAGGGAGGAATTACGATGAAACAAGAGCACATCCAGCAGATTGGCGCCGCAGTGGCGGCAGTGGTTGCGAAGAAACGTATCAATCATTTCTATTTTGCAGCCTGCGGCGGTTCCCAGGCATTTATGATGCCTGCCCAGTATCTTTTTGACAGAGAGATAGAAACGCCAGCCAGCATATACAGCTCCAATGAATTTGTACATAGAGAGCCAAAGGCCCTGGGGCCGGATTCTGTTGTAATCACCTGTTCCCATTCCGGTAATACTCCGGAGACGGTAAAGGCAACAGAGTTTGCAAGAGAAAAGGGCGCAACCACCATTGCCCTGTCCAACGTTGTGGATTCCCCGTTGTGGAAGGCGGCAGAATATCCCATTCATTATGACTGGGGAAAAGGAACGGATGCCAGCGATTTAAATAAAGGTGTTCTGTACTATCTCATCTTCAGCATTTTAAATGCAGTCAGCCCAGGGGAAAAATACCGGAAAGGAATGGAAGCGGTTGCCGGCTTAAATGATGTGATAGAGAAGGCAAAAGCACAGTATGCCGACACTGTAAAAGAGTGGGGAAAACAGTATAAGAGAGAAGAACTGATCTACACCGTGGGCAGCGGAGCCAATTATGGAGAGGCATATTCTTTTGCCATCTGTTTGCTGATGGAAATGCAGTGGATTCATTCCAATGCCATCCATTCCGGTGAATATTTCCATGGTCCCTTTGAGGTGACGGATTTTGATGTTCCTTTTATTATTATTAACGGTATCGGAGCCACAAGGCCCATGGATGAGAGAGCCTATGATTTCTGCCGGAAGTATTCAGAGAAAATCATGTTGGTCGATTCGGCGGAATTTGATATGGCGGGAATTGATGAAGAAGTCAGGGAATATTTCGCACCCCTGCTGGCGGGAGCTGTGCTGCGTTCCCTTGCAGACGAATTTGCATACCAGAGAGGACATGATTTAAGCGTCCGCCGTTATATGTGGAGAATGGAATATTAGACCTTAAGGCTATTTTAAAAGGAGGAAGCGGAATGAAAAAAAGTGCCAGGAAAGTGATTACATTGTTATTAGCAGCGTCTGTGGGATTGTCATTGACTGCCTGCGGAGGTGGAAGCAACAGCACAGATGCCAAATCCGGCTCAGAGAGCAAGGAAGGCGCAGCTCAGGCGGGGACGGAAAAAGACGGCGGAGCAAATGGAGAAAAGGTTGTGATCAATTTCTTCCACCGCTGGCCCAACGATCCGAAAAACTCCATGTTCCAGGAGCTGATAAAGGAATACATGGCTGAAAATCCCAATGTGACGATTCAGATGGATTGCATATTAAACGACCAGTATAAGGAAAAAATCCGTATGGTGGTCGCCACCGATGAAGTTCCTGATATATTTTCCTCCTGGTCAGGGACCTTTGCAAAAGAAATGATCAATTCCGGCAATGTAATGGGGTTAAATGACATTTATGGGCAGGATCAGGAATGGTCCTCTCAGCTTGCCAAGGCCAGTGTGGATGGCTTCACCTTTGACGGCACGATCTATGGAATTCCCTGGTCTCAGGATGGAAAGGTGTTCTACTACAACAAGAAGATTTTTTCAGACAATCATCTGGAGGTACCAAAGACCTGGAATGAGTTTATTTCCGTACTGGACGCCTTAAAGGCTGGGGGATATGACACGCCCATCGTAGAAGGGTTATCAGATAATTGGACAGTTCTTCATTACCTTGGCACAATGAATCAGAGAATGGTGGATCCGGAAGTTCTTGCAAAGGATTATGCTCCGGCCACCGGAGAATTTACGGATCCGGCTTATGTGGAGGTTTTAAAGAAATGGCAGCAGCTCACCTCTTACATGGGAGAAACCTGTGTGGCCATCGATCATGAAACAGCCAGAAATACATACTTTGCCGCAGGAAAAGCGCCGGTCATGTATCTGCAGTTTGCCGAGATCCCAATGCTTGAAAAGGCGTTGCCGGAAGGCTTTGAATATGGATTCTTTAATTTCCCTGCTTTTGAAGAAGGAAAGGGAGATTCCAAGGGATTGACCGGAGCACCGGAAGGCTTTATGATCAGCAATAAGGCCAAGAATCCTGAGGAATGCATAAAGTTTTTAAAATGGCTTGTAAGCAAAAAAGGCGGAGAAGCCCTGACCACAAAATGCGGTGATATTTCCAGCGTGGCAGGTGCTGTGGATGAAACAAATGCATTACCGGTCCAGTTAGAAGCCATGGATATGATTAAATCCGCATCAGCCCTGGTGCCGTGGTTTGACAATGCCTGCGATGCTTCCGTCTACACGGTATATGGCCAGGGGGCGCAGGCCATTGCTATCGGCGATGAAACACCGGAGAGCGTGATGGAGCAGGTAAAGGAGGCCGCCGCCGCTTTGCATAAATAAAGACTGGAGATAAGGGGCCGGGTCCGGCCTCTTATCTAAAATGGATGGGATGGTGTTATTTTGAAAAGAGAGAGAAAAAGAAATTTGCAGGCATTTGCTTTCGTGTTTCCAGGGATATTGATTCTTGGAATCTTTGTGTATTATCCACTGTTCAAGAACATCGTTTACAGCTTCCAGTCTTTTACGCTGTCGGATATTACAAAAGAATGGGTGGGGCTTTCCAATTACAGGCAGTTGTTTCATGATAAGATCATTTTAGTAAGCCTTAAAAACAATTTTCTTTATGCGGTCATATCCATTTTGATTCAGGTAGGCTTTGGTCTTATACTTGCGACCGTGCTGGAAGACGTGGCATTTCGCAAGGTGGCACCTGCTTTGCGCAGCATCTATTTTATTCCCACGGTGATCTCCATGACAGTGGTATGTCTGCTTTTTGATTTTATTTATAACCCACAGATGGGGCTGCTCAACAGTTTTCTGAACCTGATGGGACTGGATCAATTGGCACACATATGGCTGGGAAGTAAAAAGACGGCAATGTATGCGGTGATTGCTGTGTCCCAATGGCAAAGCACCGGATATGTTGCCATGCTGTTTATTGTAGCCATCCAGAAGGTGCCCGTGGAATTATATGAATCGGCTGAGGTAGACGGAGCAGGAAAATTCAAACGCTTCTTGTATATAACGGTTCCCCAGGTCCGGCAGATGTTATTTGTAACCATGATCCTTACAGTGGTAGGGGCTTTTACTGTATTTAATGAACCGTACATACTGACTGGGGGAGGCCCGGGTACGGCTACCATGGTATTGTCCCTTCATATGTATCAGACCGGATTTGTTAAAAATAACATGGGATATGCGTCTACCATTGCCATGTTGATTTTTGTGATTACCGCAGTGCTGTCTTCCGTGCAGTTCTTCACCTATGGGACAGATAAGGAGGACCGGGCATGAAAAAACAAGGAGTAAGAAAGAGAAGGGCATACGGCCCCTGGGAAATGGTGTGGCTTGTAGTTTTGTTCCTGTTGGCAGCACTGATCTTATATCCGCTGTTCTGGATATTCATGTCTTCTTTTAAGAACTACAACGGGATCTATGGGAATGTATGGGGATTTCCTGATATCTGGCATATAGAAAACTATACAACGGCATGGCATAAGGGGATTTCCCAGTATTTTATTAACAGTGCGGCAGTCACCGTATGTACCCTGGCCGGCGTTGTCTTTTTATCTACCTTTTCAGCTTTTGGCATCTGCCAGATGAAAGGAAAAACAGGGAGTTTTGTGTTTCTCTTTTGCATGTGCGGCCTTTTGCTGTCGCCTCAGGTATGTTTGCTTCCTCTTTTTATGCTGTTAAAGTCACTGAAGCTTAAAAACACCCTGTTAGCCATGATCCTTCCCTATATTGCTTTTCGCCTTCCAATATCCATTATGCTGGTCCGTTCCTTTTTTATCGGCATATCAAGGGAAATGGAGGAGGCTGCCACCATTGACGGAGCAACGCTTATGCAGATTTACAGGAATATCTATCTACCCCTTTCTAAGCCCATTATCTCAACGGTGGTCATTATGACGGCATACTATGCATGGAATGAATTTGTCTTTGCCACAATTTTTGTTGACAGCTCAAAGCTGCGGACAATTCCTGTGGGACTTATGACCTTCCGCGATGGGCTAATGACAGAGTGGGGAGTGGTGCTTGCAGGTATGGTCATTTCCTGCCTGCCTATTATTGTATTATTTTTATCAATGCAGAAGAGTTTTGTAAGAGGAATGACCGCAGGCGCGGTGAAAGGATGATAAGGATGAAGATCATTGCAATCGGCGATAATGTAACAGACTGCTACGTAGACGAAGGGGTTTATTACCCAGGAGGAAATGCTGTTAACGTAGCAGTAAACTGCAAGAAAAACGGTGGGGAAAAAGTGCATTACCTTGGGATTTTCGGAGATGATGAGCGGGCGGACTACATTAAGAAATGTTTGTCTGAGGAAGGGGTTTCCTATGAACGTTCCAGAAAGGTATGCGCCCACACTGCCCAGCCCAGGGTTTATTTAAAGGAAGGGGACCGGGTACTTGCACCTGGGCCGAGAGATAGCTGCCAGCACCTTTTTTCCATTAAAATTGTAAAGGAAGATTTGGAGATCATCAGGGGATATGATATTTGCCATACCAGTTGTTATTCCAATCTGGAGTATGAGCTTCCACAGCTTTATCAGATATGCAGGATATCCTTTGATTTTTCAGACCGACACGAGAAAGAATATCTGGAAAGAACATGCCCGTATCTTACGTTTGCATTTTTTTCCGGCTCGGATATGGGAGAGGATGAATGCAAGGCTTTGCTAAAACAGGTTCATGAGCTGGGAGTGAAAACCGCCGGCGTGACCAGAGGAGCCAAGGGCGCCATCTTTTATGATGGGAAGGAATTTTACCGACAGGGCATTAAGAAAATAGACGTCATTGACACCATGGGGGCCGGTGACAGCTTTATTGCGGGATTTCTGACCGCTTATGGTGATGGAAAAACAATGGAGGAATCCCTTGATTATGCTGCTCAACGTTCGTCTGTTACATGTACGGTCCACGGCGGTTTTGGACATCCCCATCCTGATACGGAATAAAAGTGCCTGAATTGCCAGTTGTTTTTTATATGACTGGAAGGGCAAAGCTTCACTTAACCTTATCCGGCTTAAAAGGGTTGCTTTCAGGATTTTTGTATTATATAATGATATAACATATGAAGACGGGTTAAGATGAGGGAAATCCCGTAGGCCGTAAAGGAATCTTCTCGCCTGCAATCCCATTTTCACAATTATTTTGACATTATGGAAAATTTAAATTTAGGAGAAACTTTTATGCTGGATCAGAATGCATTGGTTCCGCTTTACGAACAACTGAAAGAAGCAATCAAAGAGGATATCAAGGCAAAGATATACTGTCCTGGTGACCGTATGCCCAGTGAGATGGAGCTTGAAGAAAAGTACCAGGTTAGCCGGATCACTGTCAGAAGAGCGGTGAAAGAGCTGTGCGAAGAGGACATTCTTGTTCGTAAACAGGGAAAAGGAACGTTTGTATTGAGTACGGGATTAAAGAGCCGGATTGACCGCCTGGGCGGTTTCCATGATTCTATGGAAAGCCAGGGCAGGAAGGTCAGGACAGAGGTTTTGGAAAAATCAATCATTCATGTAAAAGCTTCCTATGCGGAGGATCTTCAGATCGGGGCTGATGACGATGTGGTATATCTTAAGCGTATTATGTATGCCGATGATATTCCTATGATGGTGGATATGTGCTACCTCCCGTTGAAGCGTTTCCCTGGGATCGTTGACCGGATGACAGGGGATTTTTCTGTGTTCCGGATTCTGGAGAATGACTACCACGTCAATTTGAAACGATATTATAAAGTGTTAAAGGTTCGGAGAGCGACAAAGGAAATTTCCAGGTATTTACAGTGCCATATGGGGGAACCGCTATTTGATCTTTTTAAGATCACCTATAATGCAGAAGGGGTTCCGCAGCATATTGCAATCAGTGTATTAAAGAGTGAGAATACATCCTATGTAATATCCAGTGATGAGGATGACCGGATGACCCATGTGGGCATAAGCTGGAAGATATAGAATGAAACGAAAAAATCCCTGCAGAATGTGGTCTGTCAGGGATTTTTTGCTGCAGGATTTTGGAAAGGCCGGGAGAGGCATTTAATGGGAGCAGAAGCCTGTTCAACGGAGGACCGGGAGAAAATAAGGGCCAGGCCGCTTTCCGGCAATTACCAGGGGACTCCTGTTAAAGGATCAAACCGCTTAAAAAAATCATCAGAGTTTGCGCTCCCACAATGGTGATATAATTCTGAACAGAAAGGGCAAAGGTCTTTTCCTTGATCTGCTCCTTTTTAAAGCGGCGGATGTTTTTATGCACTGGAATTACGGTAAACAGCGCCAGCAGACAGACCGGAGACAGAAGCTTTAAGGCCACAGCCACTAACCATGTCAAATAGGTAACATAGTATAGCCCCGCAAATACACACAGCGCATTTTTGCCTAAAAAATAAGACAGAGTGTACCGGCCTACAGCAACATCCTTTTCCAGATCACAGATATTGTTGGCCAGCATAATGTTGGCAGTGGCGCAGATGGGGCCGGCTGAAAGCAGAAGCAGGGAAAAGGCAGGCCAAAGGTTTAAGTCCAGCCGGACCGCATGCCAATCCGCCGTCAAGGTCAGGAACGTTCCAGCCGGCATATTCATGTAAAGCATCAGAAAAGGAATGAACAGACCATAAAACAGCCCTGAAAAAATCTCTCCCAAGGGTAAACGGGAAATGGGGATGGGTCCCCAGGTGTAGAACACGCCGCAGAGAAAACACAGTCCACCAAGCAAAAGAACCACCAGATCTGTACGGTATGCCAGCGTAAGGCCTAAAGCAGTGCTTACGCCAAACAGCAGATAAATAATGAGCTTTGCCATACTCCGGGGAAAGGCCAGCTTCTGGCCGTTGGTTTTGGTATCAATGTAATTGTTGATCCCAGTTGTGGTCAGGTCAAACAGGAACATGGAGCCGAAAAACAGTAGGGTACGTTCCCAATTCACCGGCTGCCTGCGGTAAAACAGATAAGCCAGGAACATGAGAAACGGAAGCAGGCTTGTAATTTTGGTGCGTATCTCAACAAAATCAAGAAATTTTTTAATATTGGAATGTTGATCCACTTCAACAGGTTTTATTTGCATAACGATCCTCTTTCCTATATTGATTCAAACAGTCATGATGGAGAGTATTCTTTCCTCACCAGTCAATTCCCGGAGCAGTTATTTGTAAAAAATCAAAAAATGATCCTACCCAATACAAAAGATATTATGCCTGGATAGGAGGGACATTGATTCGATCACAAAAACGTTTGTACTCGATAATATTATAACAATGCTGAAAGGAATAGTCAAATTAATAAGCATGATGGCTGAATATACCGTATTGGGATCATGAGGACATGAAAATTAATTGAGAATGTGAAGGAAGGAAAGGCGATTTTTTAAAGGGCGCAGGCACAGAAGAGAAAATGATGTTTGGGAAACCTGGAGGATTGATCAGGCAATGAGATTTAAGCAAAAGAAAACCCGCCACAATGGGCGGGCAATTTTAGTAATTGTTAATTACCGCAGTTCTTTTAATGTACTTAAAATTCCCTGAACCTTTTGCTGAGTATCAGGTCCATACGTGGTAGTAATAGAAAGCATGTTATGTCCTCGGATGCAAATGTAGGAATCTATGCTTACAATGCCATTATAGAGAAACCGGGTTCTGGTAACGGTGAATTCACCCAGTTGGGTGTTTGTGCTGTCAATGTAAGATATTTGGGCTTCCGATACAAATCCACTAATAATGGCTGATTTATAAATATCCGCCCATATTTCAGTATCTAGTTCTGCAGGGATTAAATGGTTGGTAAATTGGATTAACAGGTTTTCGGAGGATATATCAAAAGATTCCGGGTCTCCATCAAAAGCGGTGGTAGTTACATCCAATGGAATTTGAAGAGAATATCCCAATTCTGTATTGGTGTAAGTATGGTAAGTTACGTTGTTGGAAGCATCTGGAGATATCCACTTCCCGGAAGCATCGAAGGTATAATCGATACCATCAATATTCTGCGAGGTATTTGCGAGCATCACGCCATTTGCATCGAAATAGTACCAGCTTCCCTGGTCTTCGATCCACTGGCTGGTTACCAGTGCTCCGTTCTGGTCGTATTTCCACTGCCCATTTTCCTGTTGTACCCAGCCGGCAAAGGACTGAATGGAGAATAGGAAAGAAATGCAGGCTGTTATTAAAAGAATATTTACTTTTTTCATATTGCTCCCCCTATAGTAGTTCTTTTATAATCATTATATATTGGAGGAGGGGAGATTGCAATAAAAAGTGAACGGGGTTGGCTATAAAGCGGGTGATGCCTGTCCTTAAATAAGGTTTTCCCATGACAATGGAGATTGCTTTCATATAAAAATAGTTAGCAGTATAATTATTTTTAATATAATTGATTGGTAAAACTGAAAATTAATATTGATAGTGGGAACAAAGGGTAGTATCCTATCCATAAGTAATTTGATTATCCGGCACATATAGAAATGAGAATTCAGGAGGCGCTGTCTATGAACAAAATTAAGCTTATAAAACCAACAATGGAGTATGCAGATGATATTATGAGGTATCGTCAGGAACTTCTTGATTTTGGCGACAGCCTGGATGGCTGCGGCATTTTAGGACAGTGCATATCGGCAGAAGAATGGATCAAAGTCATTGAAATGATGAAAAGCGAAGAGACCTGTCCGGCAGACAAGGTCAGTTCCGATACATATCTTGCCATTCGTTTGGCTGACAATAAAATTGTGGGAATCATTGATTTCAGGCATCATATCAACCATCCTGTTTTAGGTGTCTGGGGCGGGCATATGGGATATTCTGTCCGGCCATCGGAAAGAAGGAAGGGTTATGCAACAGAAATGCTTAAGCAAAACCTGCAAAATTGTAAAAGCTATGGATTGGAAAAAGTGATGGTGACTTGTAATTACGATAATATAGGAAGCGAAAAAACAATTATTGCAAATGGAGGAAAATTTGAAAAGGAAGTATATGTGGACGGGGAAAGAATAAAACGGTATTGGATACATTTGTGATCCGTTTTTAAAAAAAAGTTCTACCCGAGGAGGTTTAACCATGCATTTTGGGACTGTTTATTTAATCGTTAATAATTTTCAAAAGTCAATTGAATTTTATGGGAAGCTGCTTCAAATGTCTGTTACCAAACAGAATATGGAGCGTTTTGCAATGTTTTATTTTGAAGGAAGCTGTATTTCCCTGATGAATGGCCATTTTGATACGGACAATCCTGACAAGGTAGTTCATAAAGGTGAATATTCAAATTTTTTTGACAACTTGAGAGAGATGGCCCTTGCACCGAATACTCACAAATTTGTGCTGAATTTTTGGTCTGAGGATTTACAAAAGGAGCGTGAACGAATACAGAGTTTAAATATCACGGATCATCTTACTAAAATAAAGTATGTCCGTAATGTTATGCCGTATTACTATTTCCATCTTACTGATCCGGATGGAAATATCATTGAAGTTAACGGAAGTTATATCCCTAAAGAGGGTGAATTTGATAAATAAGAAGTAATAAAGTGGAATTTACGCTTATAATCGTGAGCTTAGAATTTATTGAGCCCAGGAGCCATTAATATGAAGTTGGTGGGGGATATTTGGCAATCCATATTAGAAGGCCGGCATTTTACATATTGCCGGTAGCTGAAATATCGATATAGAAAGATTAATAAAATATTTCATGAAACAGATCATTTGTTTTTCGGAGGTATAGTAATGAAAGATTCCAGCAGCTTTATATGGGCATTAAGAAATCACGATCTGGCTGCCATCCGCAAAATTCCCAAGTCTGATTTGCACAATCATTTTGTCCTGGGTGGCAGCCGGGGCTATATTAAGAGAAAGACAGGCTGCGACATTAGGCCGATGCAGACTGTTCTTCACTCCATGGCGGATATGCATAAGTGGAGCAATGAGAACATAGGCAGCCGGTTTCACAGCAAGGATATGCGCAAGCTCCTCATTGAAGCAGCCTTTGTTCAGGCAAAAGATGACGGAGTGTCGGTTTTGGAAATAGGGGAAGACGTATGGGGATTGGGGGAATTCTTTTCCAATGATGTAGACGAGCTGATAAGAGCTTTTTTAGATGCGAATAAAACAATTGCGCCTGATATAGAGCTGCGCCTTCAAATCGGTTTGTCAAGGCATTGCGGGATTGATTATTTGATGGGATGTCTGGAGCACTTTTGGGGCAGGAAAGAGTTTTATTCCATAGATTTATATGGGGATGAGCTGGCCCAGCCCATTGAGAATTTTGTGCCTATATATAAAAAAGCAAAAGAAAACGGGCTGAGATTAAAGGCACATATAGGGGAATGGGGTACTGCAGAGGATGTAAAAAAAGGGATTGAATTGCTTTCCCTTAATGAAGTCCAGCACGGAATTGCAGCGGCAGAGTCTGATGAGGTGATGGATTATCTCATAGAAAACAAAATTACCTTAAACATAACGCCTACAAGCAATTTCTTGTTGGGCAGGGTTTCCCACATGAAGAAACATCCCATCGGAACATTGTTCCGGGCCGGTGTGAATGTTACCATTAATTCTGATGATGTTCTGATGTTTGGAAGCGATGTGTCTAAAGAATACTTGACGCTGTATGACCATGGAGTATTAACTGCCGGGGAATTGGATCAGATAAGAGTAAATGGCTTGGGGAACGTATGATCAGGATCTGAGTCCGGAAAATAAAAGAGGTGCTGTTTTGTTTGTGTTTTGTAAAATAGTCAATAAGGAACTGGATTCCGGCGTGGTGTATGAGGATGACCGGGTAATGGCTTTTGGGGATATAGAAGCAATAAATGGAGGACATATATTGCTGATGTTTTAAAATCATTACCTGGATGAAGATGAGATACCAGAGGAGCTGATGGCTCATTTTTGGGAAATAGCCCGGAGCCTGGTAAAGGTCATGTAGAAGACCTATCAGCCTCCGGGCTATACTGTAATGCAAAACGGGGGAGATTTTAATGAGACGGGCTATTACCATGTTCATATATTCCCAAGATACCATGATGACAGGTTTTGCTGGTCCTATGAGGAAAGAACCTATGAATGTACCCGGAGAATCGCGGATGGAATTAGGGGAAATATGGAATAAACGAATTGACGGTCATCAGTCAGGACGGCCGGTCATGAGGGGGAGGCTGTGTGCAGTACTCCTTTTTCTATATTCTGCGGGAGAAACGCCGGTCTGCTTTTTAAAGATCCGGCTGAAATACAGAGGGTTATCGTAGCCCACAATGCTGCCGATCTCTCCCACGCCGTAATCAGTGCTTTCAAGAAGCTCCTGGGCTTTCTTTACCCGGATGGATGTTAAGTATCTGCGGGGAGGCATTCCGGTATATTGCTTGAAGCTTCTGATAAACCAGCAGGTGCTCATATGAAGCTTTCTGGCATATTGGTCGATTTCGATCTCATTGGAAAAATTCTCATGAAAGTAGTGGACCGCTTTTTCCATTTCTTTCTGGATCTCTGTTTTTTGAGACCCGCCTTCTGCCCTTTGCCGCTTTAAAAGCAGGAAAAGCTGCCTTAGGTAAAGGGTTGTCAGATCTTCAAAGCAAGGGCGGGGAAGCTGGATCTCCCGGATGATGGAAAGAAACAGTTCCTGATATTTGGAAGAAACACCGGTGTATAAGACCTGGCTGTCCTCAAAGCCTGATTCCTTCGTGAGATGGGCGGCTTCTCTGCCTGTAAAATGAAGCCAGTATACTTCAGGTTTATCTTTCAGATAATAAGCGTACTGTTGGGGCTCGTGAGGCTTATAGAGCACCATGTTTCCAGCGGGGACTTCCAGGGGATCCTTCTGGAAGGAGAACAAAGCCTTTCCTGATGCAATGTATAAAATCTGGTAATCAGGACGGCCGGAGGGGCGTATGGTTGACATGACGGGGCGGGTTACCAGGCGGTAGACTCCGCCGCTGTTTGCTTTGAGAGGGAGAGAGTTATTTTCCAGTTCCTCGTCTGTCAGATTCATATATCCTGTGTTGGTGTACATATATGGGACTCCTTTTTTTATTTGTGGGTAGAGGACGTGTTGGAGGGTGGGGGGAGGGATTTGATGTAGGGGGGGGGCCGCAGTGGAGCTAGGGAAGCCGCAGGCTTCCCTAGCTCACGGGCTTCGCCCTATGAAACGGGAGACAGGGAAATTTTCTTATGTGCGAGCACAACGAAAATTTCTCTGTCTCCCGTTTCGCACTGCTCATTGCTTTCGTGAACATTGTATCATTTTGTGTATGGTTTGTCTAATTGGGGATATGGATTTTCTGCACTTTCATTTTATAATGAAAAGTAATATGAGAAGGAGGAATCAACCATGATCGTACCTAGATATTACGAAGATCCACACCTGCTTCATGAAAACACCATGCCAAACAGGGCCTATTATATTCCTGCCTCAAAGGCGCGTTTTGACCTTGTGGAGCACAGGGAAAATTCTGACCGGTTTGAGCTTTTAAGCGGGATGTGGAGATTCCGTTATTTTGACAGTATTTATGATGTGAAAGAGGAATTTTTCCTGGAAGGCTTTGATACGGAAGCATATGACCACATTCCGGTTCCGGGCTGTTTCCAGAATTACGGATATGACAGGCACCAGTATACCAATGTGCGATATCCATTTCCCATGGACCCGCCCTATGTTCCGGCTGAAAACCCCTGCGGGGCCTATGTCCACCATTTTGTCTATAAAAAAGAGGAAAATGCACCCAGGGCTTTCTTAAACTTTGAAGGTGTGGATTCCTGCTTTTATGTCTGGCTCAACGGAAGCTATGTGGGATACAGCCAGGTATCCCATTCCACCAGCGAATTTGATGTGACAGGTCTTATCCGGGAGGGAGAAAATACCCTGGCTGTTCTGGTTTTGAAATGGTGTGATGGAAGCTACTTAGAGGATCAGGATAAGTTTCGCATGACAGGCATTTTCCGGGATGTGTATCTTTTAAAGAGGCCAGAGGAGGGCATATTCGATTATTTCCTTACAACCTCTTTAGAAGGGAACCAGGCTTGTATCCAGGCTACGGTGGCTTTTTTGGGAAAAGAGGTTTCTGTAAAGGCAATGATATATGATTCCCAGGGGAATCTGGCCGCCAGCCAGGAGGGCTTCCCCAAGGAAGGCAGGCTTTCTTTGACCGTAGAAGATCCGGCGCTTTGGAATGCGGAGCAGCCTTACCTTTATACAGTCATCCTGGAATGCGGGAATGAAGTGATCGTGGACCGCCTGGGAATCCGGGAAATTGCCATAAAGGATGGAGTGGTTTATTTTAACGGGGAAAAGATCAAATTCCATGGCGTCAACCGTCATGACAGCGATCCGGTGACCGGATTTGTCATCAGCCTGGATCAGATGAAAAAGGATCTAAGACTGATGAAGGAGCACAATGTCAATGCCATCCGCACCAGTCATTATCCTGATGGGCCTCAGTTCTACCAGCTTTGCGATGAGTATGGTTTCTATGTCATTGACGAGGCAGACAATGAAAGTCACGGAACCAACTCCATTTACATGGAAGACGATTCCGCGGAGGCAGTTCATGACCGCTGGAACAGGGCCATTGCGGATAATCCGGAGTTTACCCAGGCCACTGTTGACCGGGCAAAGCTTCTTGTGGAACGGGATAAAAACCGGCCCAGCGTTGTGATCTGGTCCATGGGAAATGAATGCGCCTATGGCTGCACCTTTGAGGCTGCACTGGCCTGGACAAAGGCCTTTGATCCTTCCAGGCTTACCCATTATGAGGGAGCCCGTTACCGTGCCAGGAGCAAGTCCTATGATTTTTCCAATCTGGATCTGTACAGCCGCATGTATCCGTCGCTGGAAGATATCCACGAATATATGGGAAGAAATACGGGAAAGCCATTTATTTTGTGCGAGTACAGCCATGCCATGGGCAACGGTCCGGGGGATCTGGAGGATTATTTTAAGGTGTTTGACCAGTATGACGGGATCTGCGGCGGCTTTGTATGGGAGTGGTGCGACCACGCCATATACCAGGGAAGAACTCTGGAAGGAAAGCCTATGTACCTTTATGGCGGAGATCACGGGGAATATCCTCATGACGGCAACTTCTGTATGGATGGCCTGGTATATCCGGACCGGAGGCCTCACACAGGGCTGATGGAATTTAAAAATGTGTACCGTCCTGCAAGGCTGGTTTCCTTTGACCAGGAAAAGAAGGAGCTGGTGCTTCATAACCCCATGGATTTTACCAATTTAAACGATTATGCAGTTATCGGGTATGAGGTGACCTGTGACGGAGAGATCATTGCAAAGGGGATTCTTGGGGAAGGAGATCTGCCGGAAATTAAACCTCATGGAAAAGGCAGCCTGATTTTGGACTTTAAGGTTCCGGAAAAGGGAAAATCCTATCTGAAGATCCGCTATTTATTAAAGAGGGAATCCGCTCTTTTAAAGGCCGGAAGCATTTTGGGCTTTGATGAGGTATTACTTGAAAATGGAGATATGAGAAACCAGACCGGGGTCTTCCTGTTAGAAGACCAGGAGACAAAAGAGAAGGAAATCGGGCACTTTGAAATTAAGGAGGATGACCGTTACCTTTTCATAAATGGAACAAATTTCTCCTATACCTATAACAAGCTGACCGGTTGCTTTCAGGAGATGGTGTTTGAAAACAGAACCCTTCTGGAACGGCCCATGGAATATAACATCTGGAGAGCGCCTACGGATAATGACAGGTATATAAAATCCAAGTGGATGGCCGCCCGTTATGACAGGGCAATATCCAGGGCTTATGAAACCTCCTGTGAGGAAAAAGAAGGCCGGGTGGAAATAAGGACCGCACTGTCCGTCACAGCGGTTGTGGTCCAGAGGATTCTGACCATTGAGGCCTTGTGGACCATAGGAAGAGATGGGGTTGTAGATGGGAAGCTGGATGTGAAAAGGGATGTGGAATTCCCGGAGCTTCCCAGATTCGGTCTTCGCCTTTTCCTTCCAAAGAGCATGGACAGGGTCACCTATTATGGCTTAGGGCCGGTGGAAAACTACATGGATAAGCAAAGGGCAAGCTATCACGGGTTATTTACTGCCGGGGTAAAGGAAATGCACGAGGACTATTTAAGGCCCCAGGAAAACGGAAGCAGGAGCGACTGTGATTTTGTGACCCTACAAGGCGGGGGAACCTCCCTTTCGGCGGCCTCAGGACAGAAATTTTCCTTTAACGCATCGGTTTATACCCAGGAGGAATTGACGGAAAAAGCCCATAATTATGAGCTGTCACCCTCCGGCCATACGGTCCTTTGCCTGGATTACCGCCAGGACGGGATCGGGTCCGCAAGCTGCGGGCCAGAGCTTCGGAAAGAATACCGGTTTGATGAAGAGGAATTTGTTTTTGAAGTGAGACTGGTTCCTGAGAAGTTGGATATTTGATTGCTGTGTGGCAAAGAAGGCGGAAGTGGGATCAGAAATCCATTTAAACAGCTTTCTTTCCATAAGCAACTATGAATTGAAAGTTGTGTCTGTCCATCAGGCAGGACCGTTGAGGGAAACCGGCGGTTCTGCCTGTTTCCCGTTGCCGGAAGCGCAATGGTACTAAAAAATCCAGCCAGCCAAAGGTTTAAGAGTGGAGATTTTGCGCCAGCAAAATACTACTCGGCCATTGACTGGCTGGATAGGCACAACGGCCTTATTTATGGACAATGCTTCGCTTTATTGGCATAGGGTGACTTGTAAAGAATGCTTATACTATAAGCTGTTTACAATCAGCAGACAAACTCATGGAGAGTTTCGCCAAGGCGTTTTAAACCTTCAATAATTCTCTCCTCTGGCATATTTGAAAAATTAATCCTAAATGTATTTTCTTTTCCGCCGTTTGGAAAGAACGAGCCGCCCGGCACAAAAGCTACATTTTTTTCAAGGCTTTTCTCAAGAACGTCACGTGCATTGATGTTTGCCGGAAGCTCAACCCATGCAAAAAGGCCTCCCTGGGGTTTGGTAAATGTAACACCTTCGGGAAATTCCTGCTCCATAGTCTGTATTGCCAAATCTCTGCGTTTTTTATAAACTTCACGTATTTTGGCTATATGTTCATCAATATCATATAGTTCAAGATACTTTGCAATTTCCATTTGCGCAATCGTATTACACTGCAAATCTGTGCCTTGTTTTGCGAGAACATATTTGCGAATAATTTCTTTATCCCCAGCTATCCAGCCTATTCTATAACCGGGACAAAATGTTTTGGAAAATGTTCCAGTACAAAGTATATACCCATGTTTGTCAAAGGATTGTACAGACGGTAAAGTTTCTCCTTCAAAGCGAAGCTCTCCATAGGGATTGTCCTCAAGAACGATTACGCCATATTTCATGGAAGTCTCAGCTAATTGCTGCCTTCTTTCAAGGCTCCATGTTCTTCCCGTTGGATTTTGAAAATCGGGAATAACATAAATTGCTTTTACATTTTTAGTGCTTTCAAGTATTTTCTCAAGTTCATCTATTTTCATTCCGTTGTCATCGGTTGGGACTTCCATAAACTCACATCCATAAGCACGCAATGCGGTAATAGCAGCAAGATATGTAGGGCTTTCACACAACACAACATCTCCCTCATCCAAAAACACCTTGCCCGAAAGGTCAAGTGCCTGTTGTGAGCCATGGGTGATAAGAATGTTGTCATTGTCCAGGCAAGTGCCAAGCCGTGTATTCATTCTGTTTGCGATCCATTCTCTCAGTGGCGCATATCCCTCGGTGGTTGTGTATTGCAACGCTTTCCCACCTGATTCCTCAAGCACGATTCTGTTTACTTCTATAATTTCTTCAATTGGAAAAAGCTCCGGGGCAGGCAGCCCGCCAGCAAATGAAATGACCTCAGGCCTTTCTGTTACTTTCAAAATCTCTCTGATTTCCGATGCTTTTAGATTAGCCATCCTTTTGGCATACTTTATTTTCATTGTGCTATCTCCCCTTCATTTGCTAATATAAATTATCTTCGTTCACCTTTTAAGGCTAAGGCGTACTTCCACTAAATGCTGCCATCTATTTTACCACATAAATCCAGCCATGTCATTTCCGTTTTTTCTTGCCACTCTGGCAGACCGGGGATTTCAAAAGGCCGGACATTACCAGAATTAATGTGGTAAAAATGTAAATGGAAAAATTACGTCTGCCATGTTATGCTGATCATAAGGTTTTGTAGGATAAAAAGTGCGAAGGAGACGGCTATGCTTTGTAAACAGTTGCAGGAATTGCTGATGCTCTTGAGTCAGGAAGAATACAGAACGGCTTTGACATTGGCAGAACGGTTAATGGTCAGTGAAAAGACGGTACGGCTGAGACTGAAGGATTTAAGCAGGCTGCTGGAAGGCCATGGAGCGGAAATAAGCTCAAAAGCAAGATTTGGGTATATACTGCGGATTCATGACCAGGAAAAATTTGACGCATATAGAAAGGCAGAAACGGGAAAGACGGATCATTTTCCTGAAAGAGAAAATGAGAGAAGGGAATATTTGCTTGCATACCTGATTGCCAGAATGGATTATATAAAGATAGAAGAACTTTGTGATTTTCTCTATGTTTCAAAATCCACCCTGTCCAATTCTCTTAAATCGGTGGAAGGGATATTAAAGCGCTACGGCCTTTCTATTGACCGGAAACCTAATTACGGAATTAAGATCCAAGGCTGGGAATTTGATATCCGCAGGCTGATAAGCGACTATTTTATCAAACGCCAAAGTCTGACCGGAGTGGACATCAGCCACCAGGAAAGCGAACTGATCCATCTGGCGGAGGTCATAAAAAGCCTTTTAAAGAAGTATGGGATTCGTCTTTCCGAGATTGCCTTTGAAAATTTCGTGGAATATACTTATGTGGCCCGGAAGCGGATGAAGTCAGGCTTTTATCTTCAGAAGGACAAGGAAAACCTGCCGGAAATAGGAGGAAAGGAATCTGCCTTTATCCGGGAGCTTATTTCTGTTGCAGAGGCCCAGGAACAGATCACTTATACGGCTGACGAGGAACATTACCTCTTACTGTATCTGGCCGGAAAGAGGATGATCGGAAGCACCCTGGAAAACGATACCAATTTTGTCATCAGGGAGCAGACCGATCAACTGGCCCTGGCCATGATGGAGCTGGTGAGCAGAGAATACGGGCTGGAAATGCATAATAATTTTGAGATACGGATGACCTTAAACCAGCATCTGGTCCCTTTTGACATCAGGATCCGGTATGATATCCCCTTAAAAAACCCCATCCTGGAAGACATCAAGCAGAAGTACTGCCTGGCCTATCAGATATCCTATGAAGCGGTGGGAGTTTTAAGGAAGCATTATAAAAAGGATATTTCCGAGGATGAGATCGGATACTTTGCCCTGATCTTCCAGTTGGCCCTGGAAAAGGACAAGATGGATCCCTGTTCGGATATTCTTGTGGTTTGCAGCACTGGAAAGGGAAGCTCCCGGTTATTAAAATACAAATATGAAAGTGAATTTTCCGGATATTTAAGGAATATCTATGTTTGCGATCTCCTGGAGCTGGAGCATTTTGATTTCCAGAAAGTTGATTATATCTTTTCCACCGTACCCATTACCATGGAGGTCCCGGTGCCTATTGTGGAGGTGGGGGCGTTTCTGGAAGCAGATGATATTCAGAAGATCACCCGGACCCTTAGAAGCGGCAACAGCCGGGGGATCATAAAGAGGTATTATACTCCTGAGCGGCTGCTTACAGGGGTGGAAGGGAAGTATAAGGAAGATATACTAAAGTTTCTGTGCGGCGTGATCCGGGAGCAGGAAAAGGTGGATGAGAATTTCTATGAGCTGGTGCTTGAACGTGAAACCTTTGCCCAGATGGATTATGGAAATTATATCACCCTTCCTCACCCAAACCAGATCGCTTCAGAGGAAACCTTTGCCTATGTAGCGGTCCTTAAAGAGCCTGTTATCTGGAACAAGCTTCCGGTCCAGATTGTTCTGCTGATTTCCATAGGAAGAAAAGAGGACAGAAACCGTCAGACATTTTATGAAACGACTGCACGGTTTGCCCTTAATAAGGAGGCGGTGAAACGCCTGATCCAGGAACCAAAGTATGAGATTTTATTGGATCTGCTGGAAGAATAAGGATGCCACATTCAGACTGGAGAAGAACTGCCAGATTGAATGTGGTATTTTTTTCGTTGGAGTTTTGGGAGATCCGATGGTACCATAAAGACAAACGATTGAAGGAGGAAAACAATACATATGCTGAGAAAGGATTTTCTATGGGGAGGCGCAGTAGCTGCCCATCAGCTTGAAGGAGCCTGGAAGGAAGGGGGCAAAGGTGTCAGCGTTGCCGATGTGATGACAGCCGGAGCCAATGGAAAGGAACGGGAAATAACGGATGGGGTCATAGAGGGAAAATATTATCCCAACCATGAGGGCATTGATTTTTACCACCGCTATAAAGAAGATATCCTTCTTTTGGCGGAAATGGGTTTTCAGTGTTTCCGCACTTCCATTGCCTGGACCAGGATTTTTCCTACAGGAGAAGAGAAGGAACCCAATGAAGAAGGCCTCCGGTTTTATGATGACTTATTTGATGAGTGCAGAAACCATGGGATCCAGCCGGTAGTGACCCTGTCCCATTTTGAGATGCCTTATGAACTGGTAGTCAAATACGGGGGCTTCAGAAGCCGCATCTGTGTGGAGCTGTTTGTGAAGTTTGCCAAAGCGTGCTTTGAACGGTATAAAGATAAGGTGACCTACTGGATGACTTTTAACGAGATCAATAACCAGGCGGATTTTGACGGGGACTTCGCACCGTTTACCAATTCAGGACTTTTTTTTAAGGAAGGAGATGACCGGGAGCACCTTATGTATCAGGCGGCCCACTATGAGCTGACAGCATCAGCCCTGGCAGTAAAGGCAGGCCATGAGATAAATCCTGATTTTAAGATCGGCTGTATGATGGCCATGTGCCCCATTTACCCTTACTCCTGCGATCCAAAAGATATGATGATGGCCATGTCTTCCATGCAGAAGCGCTGCTGGTTTGCCGATGTCCATGTGAGAGGACAGTATCCGGAATACATAAAGGCGTATTGGAAACGGAAGGGGCTGGTCCTGGATATCACACCGGAAGACTTGAAAGCCCTTTTGGAAGGCTGTGTGGATTATATTGGATTCAGCTATTACATGTCCTTTACCGTAAAACACAGGGAGGATAATCCGGAGTATGATTACAGGGAAGGCCGAGACAGGGTGGAAAATCCTTATGTGAAGGCAAGCCAGTGGGGATGGCCCATTGACCCGGAAGGGCTTCGCTACACCATGAACTGGCTGTACGACAGGTATGGACTTCCCCTGTTTATTGTGGAAAATGGCTTCGGAGCCTACGACCGGCCGGGAGAGGACGGCATGATTCATGACGGATACCGGATTGAATATTTAAAGGCCCATATAGAATCAATGAAAAAATGTGTGGACCAGGACGGAGTGGATCTTATGGGATATACTCCATGGGGCTGTATTGACCTGGTATCCGCAGGCACAGGAGAGATGGAGAAGCGCTACGGGTTCATCTATGTGGATAAGGACAATGAAGGAAAGGGAACAGGAGAGCGGAGCAGAAAAGAAAGCTTTTACTGGTTCCAGAAGGTAATTAAAACAAACGGAGAGGAATTATAGGAGGAAAAAGGTATGATAAAGATTCGGTTATTTTGCAATCAGGGAATGTCCACAAGCCTGCTGGTGAGTAAAATGAAACAGGCGGCTCTTGAGGAAGGTTTGGAGGCGGACATCGCGGCATTTCCGGTCAATGACCTGGATGAAAACTTAGGTGGAGTGGACTGTGCCCTTCTTGGCCCCCAGGTGGGATACTTAAAGGATAAAGCTTTAAAGACATGCGAAAGTCATCAGGTTCCAATGGATGTGATCCCCATGGTGGATTACGGCATGTGCAATGGAAAAAAGGTTCTGGAGTTTGCCCGTAAGCTAGCCGGTAAATGAGAAGAAAAAGGGAGGGACAGTGAGAATGAAAGATTTTTTAAATAATAAGGTAGTTCCCAAAATGATGGTGTTTATCAATACAAAGGCTATTCGGGGATTAAAGGATGGTCTGTTGTATTCCATGCCAATGATGATCATCGGCTCTATTTTTCTGCTTCTGGCGAATTTTCCATATACGCCTGTTGCGGACTGGCTTAAGGCAGCAGGCATTACGCCGGTGCTGAATCAGGCCTTTGAAAGCACCTTCAATATCATGGCTTTGATCGCTTCCATTGGTATTGCCTATACCTATGTGAAAAATGAGGGATATAACGGAATGCCGGCAGGGGTGATTTCCCTTTGTACTTATCTGCTGTTTCAGCCTTCCCAGGTGACCAGCCAGGAGGGGGCTTCCGTTGGCGTTATTTTTAAGACCTGGACCGGCGGGCAGGGAATGATCGGCGCCATCATTATAGGACTCATTGCAGGCTGGATTTATACGGTGTTTTTAAAGAAAAACATTACCATTAAGATGCCGGATGGAGTTCCCGACGGAGTGGCGACCTCTTTTACGGCTCTGGTTCCCGGCGCGGCTATTATTATCGGGGCCTCTATCATTTACGCCATTGTAAAAAATGCGTTTGGCACGACCCCAATGGAATGGATCTATAAAACCATTCAGATTCCTCTCCAGGGTTTGACGGATTCTTTTGGCGGAGTGGTTGCCATGGGATTTTTGATTCCGTTTTTCTGGTTCTTCGGCATCCACGGCTCCACACTTGTGGGGGGAATTATGGGGCCTCTCCTTACTGCCAATACTGCCGCCAATCAGGCAATTATTGACAGCGGCCTGGAGCTGAATCTGGCAAACGGCGGACATATCGTTACCCAGCAGTTTCTGGATCAGTTTATCACGGTTACAGGGGCAGGGATCACCATCGGTGTGGTCATATATCTTACGTTTTTTGCCAAATCCACCCAGTGCAAGCAGGTGGGCAAGCTGGGGATCGGCCCTGCGTTCTTTAACATCAATGAGCCGGTGCTCTTCGGCACCCCCATCGTGTTAAACCCGATTATGGCAATTCCCTTCATACTGATGCCCGTTCTGTCGGGAATCATTCAGTATCTGGCGATTTATACGGGACTCTGCCCCATGTATAAAGGGATTCTGGTACCCTGGACGTGTCCGCCCATTATTTCGGGATTTTTGATTGGAGGCTGGAGGACGGCACTGCTTCAGGTAGTGATTCTGGCATTGTCATTCTTCGTGTATCTTCCATTTATCAGGGTTATTGACAAAATGTATGAGAAGCAGGAAAATCAGACTCAGGGATGATGATTTCTGTGTGAGAGAAAAGGTGGAAAAATGCAGGAAATGGAACTTATTTGCTTTCGGTTAATCACTGCTGCCGGCGGAGCAAAATCAAACTATATCAAAGCAGTGCAAAAAGCAAAACAAGGAAAATATGAAGAAGCGGAACATCTGATTGCAGAAGGGGACGAAATGATGAAACAGGGTCATTTGCCTCATGCCGACTTAATCCAGAGAGAAGCGGCAGGAGAAGCAGTGCCTATGGGGCTTATTCTTACCCATGCGGAGGATCAGATGATGAGTGCGGAGGTCTTTAAGGTCATGGCCGAAGAGATCATTGATCTTTACAGGAAACTGGAAAGCAGATAATACGGGGAAATGAGGCCTGTCCTGCAGGAGGTGGCAAAAGCCGGAACGCGATATACCAGGCGTTCCGGCTTTCCTATTTTTATGTTCTCCATCCATGCCACAAGGGCCCCCGTCCTTTTCCCATCTTTAAGCCGGCTTTTAGTGCTCCGTTTAAGTAGGCTTTTGCCGCAAGGATGCTTTCTTCCAGTCCCATGCCCCTGGCCAGCCCGCAGGCAATGGCAGAAGATAAGGTGCATCCGGTTCCATGGGTATTTGGATTGTCGATCCGTTCCCCTGGAAACCAGGTGATAAATCCGTTGCGGCACAGCACATCGTCGGCCCCCTGGGTGTTATGTCCGCCTTTTAAAAGGAAAGGAACCTGAAAGATGTGGAAAAGCTCCATTGCGGCCTCTTCCATATCTTTTTCCGTGCATATCCGAGGCCCTTTTGTGGATAAAAGGGCTTCTGCTTCCGGTATATTGGGGGTAACCAAAGCTGCCAGAGGAAACAGCCTGCTTGTTAAAGTCTTAACATCCTGTGGATTTAACAGAGAATGCCCGCTGGTGGATACCATGACCGGGTCCAGGATCACAGGAGCCCGGTTATAGTTTCTCAGCTTTTCCCCAATGATTTCTATGGACCGGGAAGTTCCGGCCATGCCGATCTTTACGGCCTTCGGCGGAATGTCGGTAAATACGGCATCTAGCTGGGTGGCAAGCATTTCCTGACTGACTGTTTCCGTCAGGAAAACCCCAGTCGTATTTTGGGCGACAAGAGCGGTAATCACGCTGGAGCCATAGACACCCAGAGCTGCGGCGGTCTTTAAATCCGCCTGTATTCCGGCGCCGCCGCTGGGATCTGTGCCTGCAATGGTAAGGAGGGAAGGGAGAATCAGGCTCATAGGCTCACCACCTTTAAAAGCTGTTCTTTTAAGCCATGGACGGCTGCAGTAATATTTCCTTGTCCAAAGATGCCGGACACCACTGCAGCCCCGGCGATACCGGTTCCTTTCAGGCTGGAAACATTTTGGCCGGTAATTCCTCCGATGGCTGTTACCGGAATGGGAACGGAGCGGCAAATGGCAGACAACTGTTCCAAAGTTAAGGCAGCAGCGTCCTTCTTTGTGGGGCTTGGGAATATGGCACCGGACCCGATATAATCCGCCCCGTCCATATATGCCTTTTTTGCCTGTTCCGGGCTCTTTGCAGTGACACCCAGAATGCGTTCCGGTCCGATTAACCGGCGGACCTTTAAGGGAGATAAATCATCCTGTCCTACGTGCACGCCGTCTGCCCCGCACTTAAGGGCAATTTCCACATCATCGTTGATGATGAGGGGAATGCCGTAATGGCTGGTAAGCTCACGGACAATAAGGGCTTCCTCCAGAAAGGCACTTTTGTCCAGGCCCTTTTCACGAAGCTGGAGAAGGGTCACTCCGGCAGAAAGGGCTTCTTCGATCTGTTCTGTTAAGGTTTTTTCTCCCGTAAATCCCTGATCTGTTACAGCATACAGGAAAAGCATGTCCTTACGAAATTTCAATGTTTATCCCTCCTTTTAGGGTGTTTTCTTCCAGAAGGCTTACCTCGTCCAGAAAGCAGCAGTGGAAGCTGCCTGTGCCGCCGGAGATTTTTGCCGCTTTTTTTGCCGCCAGTTCTCCGCAGAGACCGGCAGCAGCCGTGGCAAGAGCGGCCGCCTGGAACATGGTAGTCTGTGAGGAGGCAGGCCCGGCGGCTGCACAATAGGCGGCAATCATGCCGTCCAGCATGCAGCCGCTTCCGGTGATGCGGGCCATTTGGGGACAGCCGTTCCTCATAAGCCAGGTTTCCTTTCCGTCTGAAATAATATCAATGGCCCCTGTCATGACGGTCACAGCACCGGATGCAGCGCTTAATGCTCTGGCTGTTTCCCTAAGCGATTCCAGGGTTTCTTCCCTTATTTCATCAGCAAAGGAAGCGTCAACTCCCCGGGGAGAGGTAACGGAGCCGTTTTCCCTTTGCATGTCTTTCCCGGTCAGTTCCTTTAACAGGACCCGAAGCTCTGAGGCGTTTCCCCTGATAACGGTTGCTTTTATGTTCCTTAAAATCGAAAGGGCTGTTTCGGTCCGGTAACGGGAGGCGCCGATTCCTACCGGGTCAAAGATGACGGGGAGGTTTAACCGGTTTGCTTCCAGCCCGGCTTTTTCCATTGCGGCCATTGCATTCTCTTTCGGGGTTCCCATGTTTAAAAGAAGGGCGCTTGATAAGGCAGTTATTTCCGAAACCTCTTCCGGGTGGTCCGCCATAATGGGGGAGCCGCCGCAGGCCAGAATGATATTTGCCACATCGTTGGCAGTAACATAATTGGTGATACAGTGGATGACAGGCCGTTTTTTTCTGACCAGCCCGGTCAGGGATTCATTGATTTTTAAGTCCACATTCTGTTCCTCCTATTCATTGATGAGCCGTTCAAAATAGGAAAACAGGCCAAGACGGCGCAGCATTGCCAGCAGGCTGGCTGCCAGTATGGTTCCTGCCAGGGTGCTCATAAGAAATGGCACCACAAAGAAAAATACAGCCACCTCTTTTCCCATGAGTAACACGGCCACCGGATAGCAGAGCAGCCCGCCGATAAGCCCTGTGCCAATCACTTCTCCAAGATAGGCAGGCAAAAGCTTTCCGGTTTTTTGAAACAGATAAGCTCCGAGAAATGCGCCCGCCATGCTTCCCGGAAAGGCCAGAAGGCTTCCGGTTCCCATGAGATTCCGTATGAGAGAAGTACAGAAAGCCATGGAAACGCCGTATACAGGCCCTAAAAACACTCCCGCCAGAACATTTGCCAGATGCTGTACCGGAAAGCATTTGGACGCTCCCACCGGGATGGAAAAGCCGGAGAGGGCTACGGTAAGAGCTGTCAGCATTCCGCTGATCACCAGCTTTTTCACCCGCACTTTTGAACCTGCAGAAGAACTGGTGTAAACTGTTGATGGTATTCGATCATTCATGAAAATTCCTCCTGTTTATGTAATTTAAGCAAATCAGGCAGCAAAGCGGAGGGTCCACCCGATGGTACAGGGTGCGCTGTGACCCTTGGTCATTGCGAATATCCGCTTGGCAAAAGAACGCCCCTTTTATCTTCACTTGCCTTGCAAGTTTGGATAAGCTATGTCATTCATCAAAAATATTTACGGTCTCCCCGTCAAGAATCCGGTTCATATTTTTCATAGCACAGAAATTGCCGCACATGGAGCAGGTATCTTCTTTTTCCGGTTTTGACATGGCCCGGTAGCGTCTGGCTTTTTCCGGGTCAATGGCAAGCTGGAACATGGTTTCCCAATCCAGCCGTTTTCTGGCGTCGCTCATCTTATGATCCCATTCCCTGGCTCCTCTGATTCCCTTTGCAATATCAGCCGCATGGGCAGCGATCCGGGCAGCAATGATCCCTTCCTTTACGTCTGACTCATCCGGCAGCTTCAAATGCTCCGCAGGAGTCACATAGCAGAGAAAGGCCGCTCCGGCGGCAGCAGCTATGGCTCCTCCGATAGCTGCAGTGATATGGTCATAACCCGGTGCAATATCTGTGACAAGAGGCCCCAGAACGTAAAAAGGTGCTCCCTTGCAGATCGTCTGCTGGATTTTCATATTGGCAGCAATCTGGTCCAGAGGCATGTGGCCGGGGCCTTCAATGATTACCTGCACATCCTTTTCCCAGGCTCTCCTTGTCAGCTCCCCAAGGGTCACCAGTTCCTCCACCTGGGATATATCGGATGCGTCCTCAATACATCCCGGCCGGCAGGCATCTCCAAGGCTTAAGGTCACATCATGCTTCTGACAGATTTCCAGAATGCGGTCGTAATGCTCATAAAATGGATTTTCCTCCCCGGTCATCTCCATCCAGGCAAAGATGATAGACCCTCCCCTTGAAACGATGTTGGTCAGCCGTTTTGCTTCCTTAAACCTTCTGGCAGTCTGCCTGTTGATCCCCACGTGAATGGTCATGAAATCCACCCCGTCTTCCGCGTGCATTTCCACGATCCGGATCCATTCTTTGGCAGTGATTTCCCGAAGGGGCTTGTGGTAATAAACCACGGCATCATAGATAGGTACCGTACCGATGATAGCCGGACATTCCCCGGTCAGCTTTTTGCGGAATTTCCGGGTATCTCCAAAGGAGCTTAGGTCCATAATGGATTCCGCCCCCATGAGGACTGCGTCCTTTACCTTTTGAAGCTCCATTTCCAAGTCATTCAAATCCCTGGAGGTTCCAAGGTTCACGTTGATCTTTGTCCTCAGCATGGATCCGATCCCGCTGGGTTTTAAACAGGTGTGGTTCTTGTTGGCAGGAATGGCGACTTTTCCCTGGGCCACCAGCTCCCGAAGCTTTTCCGGCTCCCATTGTTCCTTCCCGGCGACTGCCATCAGTTCCTTTGTGAGAATGCCTTTTCTTGCAGCATCCATTTGTGTGGTGTAATTCATCTTTGTTCCTCCTTTTGATTAACGGAGGGATTGTAAGGGAATTCGCCGGATGAATATGCAGGCATACTCGTCCGGCTTATTGCTCACGCAAAAAGAGCCCATACCAACAGGTATAGGCTCGGAAAATACAATTGTCCCGTATGAATCCCTACGTTGGCATTACCCAAATCAGGTTATAAAGGTCGAAGTTGATTACTTCCTCTCAGCCCGCCTACGAGCTCCCTCTTGTGGTCATTAGTGTAGCATTCTGTTTTATTCTTGTCAAGGAAAACATCCCAGACCGGCTGTCAGCCGGAAATGGCCGCCTTCATTTCTCTTACATAATCGCAGACAGGCCCTACGCATTCCTTTCCATACTTTGCGGCGATCTTCACGATGGCGCTGCCAACAATGACGCCGTCTGCGTTTTTGCCCATTTCCCTTGCCTGCTCCGGCGTGGAGATACCAAAGCCGATGGCGCAGGGAATATCCTTTGTCTCCTTTACCAGGGAAACCATTTCCCCAATGTTGGTGTTGATTTCCGATCTCACTCCGGTCACGCCCATGGAAGAAACGCAGTAGATAAATCCTTCCGATCCTGATGCAATGGCCCGTATGCGTTCCTTGGAAGTAGGGGCGATCAGGGAAATCAGTTCGATCCCGTATTTCCTGCAAAAGGGCAGCAGCTCCTCCCGTTCTTCAAAAGGCATATCCGGCACGATCAGAGCATCAATGCCGCATTCCGCCGCATTTTTTAAAAACCGTTCGCTTCCATACACAAATACTGGATTGATATAAGTCATAAAAGCCAGAGGAACATCGGTTTTTTTCCGTATCCGTTTTACGGAATCGAAAAGCTTATCCGTGGTAACTCCTGACTCCAGAGCCCGCATATCGGCCTCCTGGATCACGATTCCCTCTGCGATTGGGTCTGAAAAAGGGATTCCCAGCTCGATCAAATCCGCTCCGGCTTCGGCCATGGCTGGAACCAGTTCTTCCGTGGTGGCAAGGTCAGGATCCCCGGCCGTAATAAATGGGATAAATGCTTTTCCCTTAGAAAATACTTCGCTTATTCTACTCATAGATTTCAACCCCCTTGTAACGGGCAATGGCGGCCACATCCTTGTCGCCCCGCCCTGATAAATTAATGACAATGATCTCATCCTTTCCCATGGAAGGAGCGATCTTTCTGGCATATGCCACTGCATGGGCGCTTTCAATGGCAGGAATGATCCCTTCCAGACGGGATAAGTATTCAAAGGCTTCCACGGACTCCTGGTCCGTAATTGGGACGTAGGCGGCTCTTCCTGAGTCGTGAAGATCCGCGTGCTCCGGGCCTATGCCCGGATAGTCAAGTCCTGCGGAAATGGAGAAAACAGGGGCGATCTGGCCGTATTCATCCTGGCAGAAATAGGATTTCATCCCGTGGAAGATTCCAAGGGAGCCGGTGGAAATGGTGGCCGCATGCTTTTCTGTTTCAATGCCGTGTCCTGCGGCTTCGCAGCCAACCAGCTTTACGGAAGGCTCGTTTACAAATTCATGGAAGATTCCCATGGCATTGCTGCCCCCGCCCACACAGGCGATCACCAGGTCAGGAAGCTTTCCTTCCGCCGCCATTAACTGTGTGCGGACCTCCTTGCCGATGATGCTCTGAAAATCCCTTACAATGGTGGGAAAGGGGTGAGGGCCCATGACAGAGCCTAAGACATAATGGGTGTCAGCCACCCGGCTGGTCCATTCCCTCATGGTCTCATTGACTGCATCCTTTAAGGTCTGGGTACCGCTTGTAACGGCGTGGACCTTTGTGCCTAAAAGCTCCATGCGGAATACATTTAAGGCCTGACGGTCCGTATCCTCTTTTCCCATAAAAACCTCGCAGTCCATTCCCATGAGAGCGGCGGCGGTAGCGGTGGCAACCCCGTGCTGCCCGGCCCCTGTTTCAGCGATGACACGGGTCTTTCCCATCCTTTTTGCAAGAAGGACCTGACCCAGGGCATTGTTGATCTTGTGGGAGCCGGTGTGGTTTAGATCCTCCCGCTTTAAATAGATTTTCGCTCCGCCTAAGTCCTTTGTCATCCGCTCTGCATAGTAGAGCAGGGAAGGCCTTCCCGTATATTTTTTGTGAAGGTCCTGAAGTTCTGCGAAAAACTCCTGGTCATGACTGTACTTCTCATAAGCTTCTTCCAGTTCATTTACTGCATTCATCAGCGTTTCGGGGACAAACTGTCCGCCGTGCTGTCCAAATTTTCCTTTTGACATGGCTGTTCACTCCTTACTGTTTGTATGATTGTTTTTATTTTTGACAGGTCCTTTTTGCCCTCCGTTTCTACGGAACTGCTTAAATCCAGGCAAAAGGCCTCTGTTTTCATGGCCTGCTTTATGTTTGAGGCGTCTATGCCTCCGGCCAGGAACCATGGCTTTTTTATGTCCGGTATCATGGACCAGTCAAAGGTCTTTCCGCTGCCCCCGTAAAGGCCTTTGGTATAAGTATCAAAAAGCAGGAAATCTGCGGGAAGATCTTCCGCCTCCTTCATATCCTCCGCCTGCCGGACCCTTACGGCCTTTATGACAGGAAGGCCGGAGGCCAGACGGCTTTTTAGTTCCAGGATGTAATCCCGGTCCTCGTCGCCGTGAAGCTGGATAAGATCAATGGTTTTATTCTCTGCCAGGGCCAGGATATCCTCTATGGGGCTGTTTACGAAAACCCCCACTGCCTGGATCTCCGGCAGCAGCAGCTTCTTAAGCTCCTGGGCCTCCGGCCCGGTGATGCGGCGTTTTCCGGGAGCGAATACGAAGCCGGCGTAATCCGGTTTCCAGGTATTTACCGCCAGAATATCTTCCCTGCGGGTCAGCCCGCATATTTTGATCCGTTTTCCTTTAGAATTCATTGCGCCGCCCTCTTTAACCCGCTTATGATTTCCTTCTTATCCGGGGAGCGCATCAGGCTTTCCCCGATCAGGACCGCATTGACCCCTGCTTCAGACAGGAGACGGATATCTGCTTCTGTTTTGATCCCGCTTTCCGCCACGAAAAGTACGTCAGAGGGAACCATGGTCCTTAAACGAAGGGAATTGTTAAAATCCACTTCAAAGGTTTTTAAATTCCGGTTATTCACTCCGATGATCCTGGCTCCTGCGGTCAGGGCGGAATGGATCTCTTCTTCGTCATGGGCCTCCACAAGGGCGCTTAGGCCAAGGCTGCGGCACAGATTTAATCCTTCTTTCAGGGCTTCTGTATCCAGGAGAGCGCAGATCAGGAGGACTGCGGAAGCGCCTATGACCTTTGCCTCGTAAATCTGGTAGGGGTCAACGGTAAAATCCTTTCTGAGAAGGGGGAGGTTCACCTTATGGCTGATCCCTGTTAAGTAGCTGTTGTTTCCCAGAAAGTATTCCGGTTCCGTGAGAACGGAAATGGCATCCGCCCCTGCGGCCTCGTAATCCTTTGCGATCTCCACATAGGGGAATTCAGGGGCAATGAGGCCCTTTGAGGGAGAAGCCCGCTTTACCTCGCAGATAAAGGAAATGCCCGGAGCGGAGAGGCTGTTCTCAAAGGAAAGGCCTTTCTCCTTTGTTTTTTCCAGGGCTTCAAATGCCAGCCTTTCCATGGTCTTCATGGGTATCTTTTCTTTTGCTGCCTCCGCCCGTTTTCTGGAGGAGGCAGCCAGGACATCAAGGATCATATAACCACCTCGTTGGACATTTTTACAAATTCTTCAAGCTTTTTGGCGGCTTTTCCAGAATCAATGAGAAGGGCCGCTTTTTCTATGCATTGAAAAATGGTGCAGTCATCAATTCCCAGGTACAGGCTTAACGCAGAGTTTAGTATGACAATATCCCGCTTTGGCCCATGAAGCTTTCCATTTAAGATATCCCTGGTGATCCGGGCATTTTCTGCCGGTGTGCCGCCCACCAGCTCTGAAAGGCTGCATCGATTTAAGGAAAACTGCTCCGGCGTGATCTCATAGGGAGTCAGTTTCCCGAAACGGATCTCGCATACATGGCTGGGGCCTGTGACGGTGGCTTCATCCAGCCCGTCATCTCCACAGACCACCAGGCCTCTTTTGACCCCAAGATTGCTTAATACCTGGGCAAGAGGATCCACCAGCTTCCTGTCGTAAACCCCTAAAAGCTGCATGGTTGCTCCCGCAGGATTGGAGAGAGGGCCTAAGATATTAAAGATGGTCCTCACCCCAAGCTCTTTCCTGACCGGTCCGGCGTATTTCATAGAGGAATGGTAAGCCTGGGCGAAGAGGAAGCACATGCCTGTTTTCTTTAATATTTCCCCAGACTGTTCTGACGTAAGGTTTAAATTCACCCCCAGGTGCTCCAGCACATCGGCAGCCCCGCTTTTGCTGGAAACGCTGCGGTTGCCGTGCTTTGCCACGGGAACGCCCCCTGAGGCCACCACAAATGCGGTGGTGGTGGAAATGTTAAAGGTCCCTGCCTCGTCGCCACCGGTGCCTACGATATCAATGACCGGAAAATCAGGTTCCAGCCTTAAGGCCTTTTCCCGCATGACCGTGGCACAGGCGGTGATCTCATCAATGGTTTCCCCCTTCATCCGTAGCCCTGTTAAAAATGCGGCCATCTGGGCCGGGGTGGTTTCACCGCTCATGATCTCGTTCATCACCTCTTTTGCAGATTCAAAGCTTAAATCCTGTCCTGAGATAACTTCATGGATTGCCTGCTGAATCATTTACTCTGCCTCCTTTATATGAATGGATAAGAAATTTTTAAGTATGGTCATCCCATTTGGCGTCAGGATGGATTCCGGATGGAATTGAAGCCCGTAAAGGGGGTATTCCTTATGCTTTACCGCCATGATTTCCCCCATGTCATCGGTCCCGATGACGGTCAGGCAATGGGGAAGGGAATCCTTTGCGGCGATGAGAGAGTGGTACCTGGCGGCCAGGATCTGCTCCGGAAGCCCGTGAAAGATGGGATCAGAGACATCAATGGTCAGGAGGCTCTGTTTTCCGTGCATCAGCTTCCGTGCATGGGTGATCTCTGCCCCGAATACTTCGCAGATCCCCTGGTGCCCCAGGCATACCCCAAGCATAGGGATTGTGCCGGAAAGCCTTCTCACCACTTCCTCGCACACGCCTGCGTCCTTTGGATAGCCGGGGCCGGGGGAGAGGAGGATGTGGCTGGGAGACAGGTCCCTTATTTCCTCCACGGTCATCTCGTCGTTTCGTATGACCCTGATATCCGGATTTAAGCCGCCGGACATCTGGACTAAGTTGTAGGAAAAGCTGTCGTAATTATCGATTAAAAGAATCATCAGTCATTTACCTCCCCTGCAGTTTCAATGGCCCGGATCACGGCCTTTGCCTTGTTTTCCGATTCTTCGTATTCCCGTTTCGGAACACTGTCGGCCACAATGCCCCCGCCTGCCTGAACATATACCTTTCCCTGGCTCTTTACTGCCATGCGTATGGCAATGCAGGTATCCATGTTACCGGTAAAATCAATGTAGCCCAGGGCTCCTCCGTAAATGCCCCTTGGCTCTGTTTCCAGTTCTTCGATGATTTCACAGGCCCGGATCTTTGGAGCGCCGGAAAGGGTGCCTGCCGGAAGAACCGCCTCTATGGCATGAAAGGCATCCCGGTCAGGAGTGATATCCGCCTCCACCTGGGAGCAGATGTGCATGATCCGGGAATAACGGTGGATCATTTTGTATCCGGTCACCTCTACGGTGGAAAACTCCGCGATTTTTCCTAAATCGTTTCTTCCTAAGTCCACCAGCATGTTGTGCTCTGCCAGTTCCTTTTCATCCGCCAGAAGCTCTTTTGAAAGCCTGTTGTCCTCCTCCTCATCTCGTCCCCTGGGCCTGGAGCCTGCCACCGGAAAGGTGGTGAGCCTCCCGTTCTTTAAACGGACCAGGGTTTCCGGGGAAGTGCTTATGATTTCCGTATCATCCATGTGGAGATATACCATGTAAGGGGAGGGATTGGTGGTTCTTAATACCCGGTAGGCGTTAAGGAGACTGTCCTGGTAATCGCTTGTAAACTGTCTGGAAAGCACTGCCTGGAAAATGTCCCCGTCCACGATATACTCCTTTGCCCGTTCCACCATGGAACAGAATTCCTCCTTGGTCACGTTGCAGCGAAAGCTGGGCCGGCTGGTGACTGCAGATTTTTTTAACGGGGTATTTTCTCCGATCATGGCGGCGATGCTTTCCAGCCTTGCACAGGCCTTCCCGTAATTTTCCATGATCCGGTCGGTTTTCATATTGACCACAAGGCTGATTTTCTGCTTCAAATGGTCGTAGGCGATGACCGTATCAAACAGCATTAAGTCAAAATCATTACAGGCCCCTTTTTTAATGGACAGGACCGGTTCCGCATAGCCGATCATGCCGTAGGCAAAATACCCTACGAAGCCTCCTGTAAAGGGAGGGAGTCCGGGAAGCTTTGGAGAATGGTAATCCTTTAAGATATCCCGCAGCACATCATAGGGCTTTACGGTTTGGACCACCTGGTCGGCTTCCGGCTCTCCATAATGATGTACCCTTACCACGTGATCTTTTAAGGTGACCCTTAGGACCGGGTCATAACCAAGGAAGGAGTAGCGCCCCCATTTCTCGCCTCCCTCAATGCTTTCCAGCAGATAATAGCGGCTGCTTTTGGCTGCGATCTTTCGCAGCAGGGTAATGGGTGTGACAATGTCTGCAAAGATTTCCCTGCAGACCGGGATAACGGGATAGGAACCGGCAAGCGCTTCGATTTCCTTACAGTCCGGCGTGATGTTCATGGTTATTACGCTCCTTTCTTAGTAAGTGCCCTTGTTTTTTGGTCTGATGACCAGTCAAATACCCCATAGCAGGCTGGGAGGTAATGCCCCCTGCAACATTCACCGGAGGCAGGAGTGCTCTCATTCCTGAATCTGACTTATTGCCTGGAGAAATAAAAAAGGCCTCCGTCCCTCCTTCCATACTGCTATGGAAAAGAGGGACGAAAGCCTGAAAATACGGTTCCGTGGTACCACCCTGATTGGAGAAGATAGACTTCTCCCGCTTTATAGCACACTGACATGTGCCTCCCCTTGATAACGGATAGGAAACCCGTCGACATCTATTTCCGGCAGTAAAACCGGTTTCAAGCCGCCCTCGCAGGTCCATTCAGACCAGACATCAACGCTTCCTCTCACCAACCGGAAGCTCTCTGTGCATGATGTAAAGATCTTACTTACTCCTGCTCAACAGTTTATCACTTTGATTTGTTACAGTATATGGGATTAAAATTAAAATGTCAATAGGGAAATTGATTTTTTTGCGGAGGACAAGGGAAGGCTTGTAAAAACACATTGAACAAAATCAACAAAAAATAAAAGAATATAAAAAGGATATTGACAATAACGAACAAAAAATGTAAGATTTAGAACATAAATGAACATAGGTAATGAACATAAACAAACATCAATTGTTCTGGCGTAAAATGTCCCAATGCCGGAACCGATGGAAAGAAGGGAGAGGAAATATGCCTCAATGTATTGTGGTAGCAGATGATCTGACCGGGGCAAACGCCACCGGGGTCCTGCTTAAGAAAATGAATTACCGGACCTATACCGTGATGAATTCGGAACGGCTGAACCTTTCACTGTTCGATCAGTGCGACTGCATCATGTATCCGACAGACAGCAGAGGGGCAAGCAGCGAGGCCGCTTACAACCGGGTATTTAACGTGACCAATCTTTTAAAGGATGAAGAGATCAAGGTATATGCAAAGCGCATTGACAGCACTTTAAGGGGCAATGTAGGAAGTGAGACGGATGCTCTTTTAGATGCTTTGGGGCCGGATTATACCGCCATCTGTGCGCCCTGCTTTCCGGCCTCAGGAAGAATTGTCATCGGCGGATACATGATGGTGAAAGGGCTTCCCCTCCACAAGACAGAAGCTGCCCTGGATCCAAAGACTCCTGTGTTCACATCGGATGTGAAGAAGATATTTGAGGCCCAGAGCAAGTATAAAGTGGGCAGCATTCAGATGAACGGCATGATGGAAGGAAAACACGTTCTGGCAGACCGGATCAAGGCCCTTGTAGAGGACGGGTGCAGGATCATCATCATGGATTGTGTGACCCAGGAGGACTTGGACTTAATCGCAGATGCGGCGATTACAAGCAAAATTAAGTTTGCTGCGGTGGATCCGGGAGTGTTTACTTCCACCGTTGCCAGAAAGCAGATTGTCCCGCCGGACAGGGAGAGGAACAACAAGATACTGGCTGTGGTGGGAAGCGTGAATCCTGTGACAAGAAAACAGATGGAAGAGCTGTGGCTGACCCAGCGCACTGCCTACAACATTTTTGTTTCCGCCGCAAAGTTCCTGGAAAATGAAGAAAGCAGGGAAGAGGAAATCAACCGGGCAGTCAATGAGGTACTGGAGGCCGGCAAGTCCTATGACATCCTGACCGTCACGGGAGATGGAATCTATCCGGAAAACAGGATCGATTTTAAAAAGTATGAATCCGGTTTTCCCGGCGGAGTGGATGAGATGACCGGGCGGATCTGTGATTCCTTTGCGGAGATCACTCGCAGGATATTTACAAGTAACAGCAGCTTTCAGGGAATCTACAGCAGCGGAGGGGACATCACCATAGCCATCTGCCAGAAGTTCCATACCGCAGGCTTATGCCTTCTTGACGAGGTCCTTCCCCTGGCAGCCTATGGGACGTTTTTAAAAGGAGATTTTGAAGGGGTGTCCATCATAACAAAAGGCGGTATGGTGGGAGAGCCGGATGCTGCCAACCGGTGCATCACCTATCTGAAAGAGAAATTATTTATGTAAACCTATGGAAGCTAAGAAATGGAGGAAATAAACATGAGCAAACCACTAATCGTAATACCCATTGGAGATCCGGCGGGCATTGGCCCGGAGATCGTGGCAAAGGCGCTGGCAGAGCCAAGAGTCCTTGAGGCGGCCAGATGCATTGCAGTAGGGGACAGAAAAGTCATGGAGCAGGCCATCAGGATCACCGGGGCGGATTTAAGGATCAAGACGGTAAAGGAGCCGGAGGAAGGGGAATTTGAGGAAGGGATATTAAACCTCATTGACTTAGATAACGTGGACATGGACCAGTTTGCCTTTGGAGAGGTAAGCGGCATGTGCGGCAGGGCTGCTTATGAATACATTGAGGAAAGCGTCAGACTGGCAAACCAGGGCAGGGCAGATGCGGTGGCTACCACTCCCATCAACAAGGAGGCATTAAAGGCAGCAGACATTCATTTTATTGGCCACACAGAGATATTCAGCGCCCTAACGGAAACGGAGGATCCCCTGACCATGTTTGAGACCAACGGGCTGCGAGTCTTTTTCCTCACCAGGCATGTTTCCTTAAGAAATATGCTGGATATGGTAACAAAGGAGAGGATCAAGGATTATGTGAAGCGCTGCTTAGAAGCATTGAAACGGCTGGGGGTAGAGGAGGGAACCATGGCGGTTGCCGGGCTGAATCCTCATTGCGGGGAGCATGGCCTGTTTGGTGACGAAGAGGTGAAGGAGATCATCCCTGCCGTATTGGAGCTTCAGGAAGAGGGATATCCGGTAACAGGCCCTATTGGGGCGGATTCCGTGTTTCATCAGGCGGCCCAGGGGCGGTTTAACAGCGTCCTTTCCCTGTATCACGACCAGGGGCATATTGCCACAAAGACCCTGGATTTTGACCGGACTATTGCCGTCACCAACGGGATGCCCATTCTGCGCACCTCGGTAGACCATGGTACGGCCTTTGACATCGCCGGGACAGGAAAGGCAGCCGCTGTCAGCATGATCGAGGCCATTTTACTTGCAGCAAAATATTCCCCCCGCTTTAAAAAAGTGTAGCAGGGGCAGTGAAAAATTAAGAGGAGGGTTTCTTTATGGTAGGAGGACTTAACGGCGAAAGAATGATGATTGCCCTTTTAATCGGCATTGTGATTCTCATATTGTTGGTACTGAAAACAAAGATCCATGCGTTTCTGGCCCTGATTATGGCAGCGGTCATCATCGGTGTAATAGGAGGCATGCCTCTTGTGAACATCACCCTGGAAAACGGCAAAACCTTTGGTATTGTTAATTCCATAACAACCGGATTCGGGGGAACCCTTGGAAGCATAGGAATCATCATTGGTTTTGGGGTGATGATGGGACAGATCTTTGAACGGACCGGGGCGGCCAAACGGATGGCCCAGACGTTTTTAAAGCTCTTTGGGAAAAAGAGGGAAGAGGAAGCTTTGGCCCTTACGGGATTTCTGGTTTCTATCCCTATTTTCTGTGACTCAGGTTTTGTGATCCTGGCTCCCATTGCAAAGGCAATCTCAAAGGTGACGAAAAAATCAGTAATTTCCCTGGGTGCGGCCCTGGCTGCAGGACTTGTGATCACCCATACCCTTGTACCTCCCACTCCCGGGCCTTTGGGCGTGTGCGGGATCTTTGGAGTGGACGTGGGAAAATTTATTCTTTACGGCATTGTTGTGGCCATTCCCATGACAGTGGCCTGTACGTTTTATGCAAGAATGATCGGAAAGAAGATTTACCAGATTCCTGACGATAAGGAAGGCTTTGTGCGGCTCCCCTATCAGGAGCCGGATTACTCCCAGGATTTTTCCGTTGGATTTGAAAACCTTCCTTCCACCCTGGAATCCTTTGCCCCTCTGTTCCTTCCCATCATCCTCATCCTGATCAGCACAGTTTCCAATGCTTTGGGAAAGACCTCCGGCTTTATGGTGGTATTCCAGTTTCTTGGAAGCCCCATTGTAGCGGTAGGAATCGGACTTGTGCTTGCCATCTTCACTCTGGGAAGAAACTTAACCAGAGAAGAGGCTATTAAGGAAATGGAAAAAGGCATGGCATCTGCCGGAATCATCATGCTGGTGACAGGCGGCGGCGGTGCCCTGGGACAGATCATTAAGGACAGCGGCCTTGGAACCTATATGGCAGAAGTTCTTGCAGGCACCTCGGTTCCCATCGTCATCCTTCCGTTCCTCATTTCCACAGCCATGCGCTTTATTCAGGGATCGGGTACGGTTGCCATGACAACGGCTGCCAGCATATCGGCTCCCATCATCCTGGCTGCGGGCGTAAACCCCATCCTTGGGGCTTTGGCCTGCTGCGTAGGCTCCCTGTTCTTCAGCTACTTTAATGACAGCTATTTCTGGGTGGTAAACCGTACTCTGGGCGTTGGAGAAGTAAAGGATCAGATCGCCACCTATTCCATCACCTCCACCATAGCATGGGCTGTGGGATTTGTTGAAGTTTTGATATTGAGTATTTTCCTGTAATCATTTATGATATACATAAGGGATATCATGCAGGAAACAGATTCCCTGCCGCCGGAGCCTCCGGCGGCAGGGATTTTTATGTGAAACAGGTACAGGCTTGGCAGCAGGAGGAACGGCTCATGATGATGGCAGAAAGACAGATTAAGATTCTGAACATGATACAGGAAGATGGAAGCGTCCAGGTCGAGGAGCTGGCAAAGGAGCTTGACGTCAGCCCCATGACCATTCGCAGGGATTTGGAAAAGCTTCAGAAAGAAGGGCTGATCGAACGCTGCCATGGAGGTGCGGTAAGCAAGACAGAGGTGGCCTATGCGGATAAAAGTGTGAAAAACCATGGAGAAAAAGAGAGGATCGCAGAAAAATGCGTGGAATTTATCAGAGAAGGGACTACCGTATATCTGGATGCAGGAACCACCACCTATGAGATCGCCAAGCGGATCATGGACATGGAAAATATGACGGTTATCACCAATGATTTGGAGATTGCCCTTCTGATGAAGAACAGCAAGGCAGATTTAATCCTGTGCGGCGGTTATGTCCAAAAGTCCACAGGCAGCACCCTGGGCTATTACACCACCCAGATGATAGAGGATTTCCGGTTTGATACAGGCTTTTTCGGGGCTGCCGCCATAAGCGGGGAATTCCATGTGCTGACGCCTACCACTGATAAGGCATTTTTAAAGCGCCAGCTTGTAAAGCAGTGCCGGCAGTCATTCCTGGCGGTGGATGACTCAAAATTCGGCAGGCAGGGCATGAACCGGATCAACTGCCTGGCCGATTATACAGGAATCATAACGGACCATGAATTTAAGGAACAGGACAAAGCTTCCCTGGGAAAGCAGGGGGTGCGGATCATTTCTGTCAATCAGGAGGATTCCAAGGATTGACACATTAAAAAAAATGGTGCTAGAATGATGCTGATCGGATGCAGAATTCCAGACAGAAGCAGGAGGAAGGATTATGGCGAAAATAGGTATCATAGGAATGGGAAATATGGGCTATGCAATATTGAAAGGGCTGTTAAAGACATACGGGAAGGAAGACTTGATTTTTACCGATGTGAACCGGGAGCGGTGCGGGAAGATCACAGAAGAGCTGGGAGTGGCCCACGGGGAAAGCAACGCCTGGTGCGCGGGACAGGCAAAGTACGTTGTGCTGGCCGTGAAGCCCCAGTACTTTGATCCCGTGCTGTCTGATATCCGCCATAAGGTGACGGAAAACCATGTGATCATTTCCATTGCACCCGGGATCACAACGGCTCAGCTAAAGGAAAAGCTGGGAGACGAAAAGCGGGTGGTCCGGGCCATGCCTAATACTCCCGCCCTCCTTGGAGAAGGGATGACAGGAGTCTGCTATGATGAAAAGGCATTTTCCCAGGAAGAGAAGGAAACCATCGGAACCATTTTCAGTTCTCTGGGAAGGATGCGTCTGGTGGAAGAACGGCTTATGAATGCGGTTGTCTGTGTAAGCGGAAGCTCTCCTGCGTATGTTTATATGTTTATTGAGGCTCTGGCGGACGGCGCGGTAAAATACGGCCTGCCCAGGGATGCCGCCTATGAGATGGCAGCCCAGACAGTCCTTGGCAGCGCCAGGATGGTTCTGGAAACAGGGGAGCATCCGGGAGTCTTAAAGGACCGGGTGTGTTCACCGGGAGGAACTACCATTGAGGGAGTATCGGCCCTGGAGGAATCGGGATTTCGCAGTGCGGTCATAAAAGCGGCGGATGCCTGCTTTAAAAAGTGTGAGAAACTATCATAATATACACGGAGGTAAGATCATGGAACAGAAGCCTGTAAAACGCCTTAACAGGGAATTAAAGTACGAAGGAAATATTTTGGATATATATGAGGATACGGTGGATGCCAACGGCCATCTGGCCCACTGGGATTTCATCCATCATAAGGGAGCGGCGGCAGTGGTTCCTGTGACAAAAAGCGGGAAACTTCTCATGGTGCGCCAGTACCGCAATGCCTTAGACCGGTATACCCTGGAGATCCCGGCCGGAGCTCTTGACAGCCCTGATGAGCCAAAGATTGACTGCGCCCACAGGGAGCTGGAGGAAGAGACCGGCTATAAAACGGACAAGGAAAAGCTGGAATATTTAATCAGCATCAACACAACGGTTGCATTCTGCGATGAAGCCATTGACATTTTTGTTGCAAGGGAATTAGAGCCTTCCAAACAGAATCTGGATGAAGACGAATACATCGAGGTGGAAGAATGGGAGGTAAGTGACTTAGAACAGAAGATTTACCGGGGAGAGATCACCGATGGAAAGACCATTGCTGCCATTTTGGCTTATGGAAGAAAGTACGGTGTAAAGTAGGGAAAATCCTGTAAGCCGGTCAGACCTTAGCTGGTTGCCTTTGCTAGAATAAATGTCCCTTTTTAAGCATAAGGTTGAAAGAAAGACGTCTTATGACAAGACCTGCAGGGGGATTTTTAAATGGCCAGTTTATTTCATACAATTGGATTACGTTTCAGGAGAAGGCCGGGCCCAAGGGCAATGTACGCTTCTCTGGAGCGGAACTTAAAGGCAGAGGACCGGTGCCTTCTTTGTTTTTTTGCCGGGCTGATTGCCGGGACGGTCATAGCAAATTTCTGGTATCCGTCATTTATGGAGGAAGCTGCATATTATCTGGGCCTTTTGGACAGAAATGTGAACCTGGACAAAGGGGAGCGGCTGCAGCTTTTTTATCAGGTGTTAAGACAGAGAGGGATAGAAGTGTGGATCGCATGGCTCATCGGCCTGACTGCCTATGCAGTTCCTCTGTTCTGCCTGCTGACGGCAGGGATCGGTTTTTCCATGGGATTTGTCCTTTCCGTCATAACCGTCCAAAAGGGGCTTATGGGTCTTCTCGTGTTTCTCATGACGGTCATGCCCCAGGGACTTTGCTACCTTCCCTTATGGAGCATCCTTCTTTTGTGGGGAATGCAAAAGGGACGGCAGTTTCGGGTCCCTGCTTTTTTGCTGCTTTTGTTCCTGGCAGCCCTGGGGAGCGCCTGCGAAGCCTGGCTTAACCCGTTTTTTCTAAAAATGGTCCTTTCATAGAGAAAGAATTAAAAAAAATAAATGAGCCCATTTCCCCATATCTTGCGAAAAAAGATCATGCATTACCAACATCTTGTACATGTTATGTAAAGTGACCCCAAAATGTCTTAACAGCAGGAAAAATGTGTTTGATTTTATCGAAAATAGTCTATATAATGTTAGGAAGAAGCCTCATTTTTAGGGCATTTTTGAAGCCGAAAGGTCAAAGGTCAGGGGATATGGAGATGGTAGCAGAGATTAATCATTTTATCATTTATTTAAGAGAGATAAAAAAGACATCAAAAAACACAGAGGTATCTTATCAGAGAGATTTGATGCAGTTGGCTTCCTTTTTAGAGCAGCAGGGCATCCGCGAGGTGGACAAGGTGACAAAGACCAGTCTTACTTCCTATATCCTGCATCTGGAGAAGGAGGGGAAGGCTACCACTACTATTTCGCGCAGTCTGGCTTCCATGAAGGCATTTTTTCATTACGAATGCAACGAAGGGAGAATCCAGAAGGACCCGGCGGAGCTGTTAAAGGCGCCTAAAGTGGAAAAAAAGGCGCCTACCATTTTGACGGTGGATGAGGTGAATAACCTTTTAAGCCAGCCAGACGGGGAAACTCCCAAGGAGCTTCGGGACCGGGCCATGCTGGAGCTGCTTTATGCCACCGGCATCCGGGTATCTGAGCTCATTCATTTAAAAAAGACCGACGTGAATCTGTCCATCGGATATATCACCTGCCGGGATGAACACAAGGAACGCATGGTTCCTTTTGGAAAGGTGGCCAAGCTTGCACTTTCGGCTTACATGGAACGGGGCCGGGAGTATTTTCTGCGGGATGAGGAATCCCCGTGGCTGTTTACCAACTGCAACGGAAAGTCCATGAGCCGCCAGGGATTTTGGAAGATCATAAAATTCTATGGGGATAAGGCCGGGATCAAGGCAGACATTACGCCTCACACCCTGCGTCACTCCTTTGCGGCCCATTTGCTCCGCAATGGAGCGGACATCCATGCGGTACAGGCCATGCTGGGCCATTCCGATATGGCTACCACACAGATGTATATGAACTATACCCGAGGGGAAGATTTGCGCCGTGCCTATACAGGCGCTCATCCAAGAGGATAGGAAAGGCTTTTTTGAGCCTGAGTTGATTAGTATACAAATTATGACAATACGAGGTATGACGATGAAGAAATTAGAAGAATATGTCACAAGCATTCCGGATTTTCCGGAGGAAGGAATTATTTTCCGGGATGTGACAACCATTCTGGAGGATCCGGACGGGCTTTCCCTGGCAGTGGATGGCATACGGGAGATGTTAAAAGGGGTGGAATATGATTCGGTAGTGGGACCTGAGTCAAGGGGCTTTATCTTTGGCGTTCCGGTGGCCTATGCAGAGCATAAGGGCTTTGTTCCGGTGAGAAAGAAAGGCAAGCTTCCAAGAGAGGTTCTGTCTGCCGATTATGAGCTGGAATACGGCACAGCCACCATTGAGCTCCACAAGGATTCCATCAGGCCGGGGCAAAAGGTGGTTATTATTGATGACCTGATCGCCACAGGCGGTACCATTGAAGCCATCATTAAGCTGGTGGAGGAGCTTGGAGGAGAAGTGGTGAAGATCTGCTTTATCATGGAGCTTGCAGGATTAAACGGCAGAGATAAGCTTGCAGGATATGATGTGGAAGCCATGATCACCTACGAGGGCAAATAATTTAAAAACAGAGAATCCGGGATACCGGCGTTTGGACATTTCCTTCGCCTTTATCTGCCGGATTCTTTTTTGGATCTCAATGAATCTAAAAATGCCGGGAATTCGATATATTTTTGTCAAAATTTATTTTTTTCTGTACATAAATGATGCCTATTGCTTTTATTATTTTGGGTGTGATATGATGTGAAAAATAAAAAACTAAACTGTATACAATATGCAACAATAGAATCTATGGGAAAGAAACTCCATAGGCACAGAAAAAGAGAGGAAAATAAATCATGGCTGTTCATGTTATTGATGAAGCAAACAGATGTTTAAACTGCAAGAAGCCCTTATGCCGTCAGGGCTGCCCGATCAACACCCCCATCCCCCAGATGATTTCTGCATTTAAGGAGGGGAACTTAAACAAGGCCGGAGAAATGATATTTGAAAACAATCCCCTGTCCCTGGTCTGCTCCCTTGTGTGCAATCATGAGAAGCAGTGTGAAGGCCATTGCATTTTAGGGAAAAAGGGACAGCCGGTGCATATCAGCAGCATAGAAAATTATATTTCCGACACCATTTTCAACAAGATAAAGGTAGAGTGCAAGCCGAAAAACGGGAAAAAGGTGGCGGTGATCGGCGCAGGCCCGGCAGGGATCACCATTGCCATCCTTCTGACAAAGGAAGGTTACAGCGTAACGATTTTCGATGCCAAGGATAAGGTGGGAGGCGTTCTCCAATACGGAATACCGGAATTCCGTCTTCCAAAGACCATTTTAGAGCGGTACAAAAAGAAGCTTCTGGAGATAGGAGTGAAGATCCGCCCCAATACAGCCATTGGAACAGCTCTGGAAATCAAGGATCTGATCCGTGACGGCTATCAGAGCATCTTTATCGGAACCGGGGTCTGGAGGCCGAAAACCCTTGGGGTAAAAGGGGAATCCCTGGGAAATGTCCATTATGCCATTGATCATCTGGCAAATCCCGATGCCTATGATCTGGGGGAGACAGTTGCCATCATCGGCACAGGCAATTCCGCCATGGATGTGGCAAGGACCGTGATACGCCACGGGGCCAGGAAGGTGACCCTTTATGCCAGAGGCTTATCCAGCAATGCCAGCGACCACGAAACAGCCTATGCAAGGCTTGACGGGGCTGACTTTCAGTTTGGGAAACAGATCGCAGAGATTACGGATGAGGGACCGGTGTTTGAGAACATCCATTATGACCAGGAAGGAAACCAGACCGGCATCGATGAAGAGAGGGAGCAGGTTTTTGCGGACTCCACCATCATTTCCATCAGCCAGGGGCCGAAAAGCAAGCTGGTGAATACCACCAAGGGCTTACTGGCCAGCCAGAACGGGCTTTTGATGACGGATGAAAATGGTCAGACCACCATTCCAGGCATATTCGCTTCCGGAGATGTGGTCCTTGGGGCCAGGACCGTGGTGGAAGCGGTTGCCTACTCAAAGATCGTGGCCATGGCCATGGATGAATATATGAAATCAAAAGAAGAGAGCTAGACATGGACTATCAACATCTTTTAAACCTCCAGGGGATGCTGTTTCTCCTGGTGGCAGCAGGGGTCATCTTAAGAAGGAAGGGGATCCTGGCGGAAGGGGCAAAGACCGTTCTTACGGATCTGGTGATCTATCTGATCCTTCCCTGCAACATCATCAATTCATTTTTCATAGAGTTTAATCTGGATATCTTAAAGGGATTTGCCGTGATCCTTACCATTGCCTCCCTGATTCAGGCTGGCTGTCTTATATTTGCAAAGGTTTTCTACAACAGGGAGCCGGAGAGCCGTAAAAAGGTGCTTCAGTATGGCACGGTATGTTCCAATGCAGGCTTTATGGGAAATCCCATTGCAGAAGGCGTTTACGGAGCGGAAGGGCTTATGTATGCTTCCATATTTTTAATCCCCCAGAGGATCGTCATGTGGTCTGCCGGGGTTTCTTACTTTACGGAAAGCCCGGACCGGAAAACCGTGGTGAAAAAGGTTTTGACCCATCCCTGCATCATAGCGGTCTATATTGGCCTGATCCTTATGATCACCCGGCTGTCTCTGCCGGCCTTCCTTCAAAACACCATCAGGAGCGTAGGAGGCTGTACCACCACCGTATCCATGGTTTTGATCGGTGCCATACTGGCGGAGGTGGAGCCGGGAAGCATATTGGACCGGGGGATTGTAAGATATGCCTTCATCCGTTTGTTTTTGCTTCCTCTTCTGGTTTACTTATGCTGCAGGGCCTTCCATGTAACTCCTCTTTTGTCCGGAGTATCCGTACTTTTGACTGGAATGCCCGCAGGAAGCACTACCGCCATATTGGCCGCCAAATATGATGGGGATTATATTTTTGCCACAAAATGCGTGGTGGTGACCACCCTGTTATCTCTGGTGACCATTCCCCTGTGGTGTATGGTCCTTTAATATACGGCTGTAACAGCCTCATAATTTGTTGCCTTTGCAGGTCAGAAATGTCTTATATTTACAGACGTTCTGACCTGTTTTTTTTGTATGGCAATCTTTTAAATTTACACCATCATTTTTATTCATAAGGAGTACTTAAGTGGTTGAAACCGGAATAGAATGATAATGAATGTTATATTTCCTGAATCTTAACATGTTCAGCGCTTTCAAGGCAGTATTTGGGAAAAATTTTGTACATGTTATCGCCTTTACAGGCTATGCAGTGTGTCGGCATTGCAACTTAAGTATAATACAAAATAAACAGGATGAAGGGCTCAGGGTTCATAACCGCATTAGTGCCTTTCCCAGAAAGGCGTATTGTAAAAATGAAAAACCACAAAACATTCTGCATAAAACTTATAGCTTCATCCCTTTTTTGCGTGGTATTTATCGCAATTGTCATATGGATCAATCAGCCGCTGCCAGGAGAAGTGCCAACGGCGGCAAGCCAGATAAAATTTGCCAGGGCACATGTGACTGAACTCATCAGTGACCAGGCGAAAGCAGAAGACTGGACAGAGGGGCTGCGCATAGGAGTGCAGGAAGTCTATATGCAGATAGATAGCGGTGAGGACAGAGGTAAAATATTGCCGGCAGTCAATTATATGAGTGGATACAACAATGTGGACTTAAAAGCAGGTACGAAAGTAATCGTCAGGATGGATATCGATGACAATGGACGTTCCTACATAGCATCCATACCCAATTACAACAGGGGTCCGGCATTGCTTGGACTGACGGTGATATTCGTGCTGTTCTTAGCTGTATTCGGGGGAAAAAAAGGTATAGCCGCTATACTGGGACTTGCATTTGCTATCGTTGGTATCTGGTTTTTGCTCATACCCATGATAAGGCATGGCATCAACCCTATATTGTCATCCATTGTCATAGCAGCGGTCATCACAGCAGTTTCATTGATACTGTTAAATGGTTTATCAATGAAAACTTTATGTGCAACCATTGGGTGCGTGGGTGGCGTGGCAATGGCAGGAGCCGCCGCAGCTCTTACGGCAGTTGCTACGCCGATCAACGGTTTTAATATGTCAGAGGCGGAAGAATTAGTTCTCCGTTCAGATGGGACAAGTTTAAATATCAGCGGATTGCTTATCAGTGCCATACTCATAGCGGCACTTGGCGCAGTTATGGATGTGGCGATGACTATTACGTCTGCAGTATTTGAGGTGCATCAGCTAAATCCGGAACTTAGCAGACAAAAGCTGATTCAGTCGGGGATAAATATAGGCAGGGATGCCATGGGTACTATGGCTAACACGCTGATATTGGCTTTTGCCGGTTCGGCACTTAATATGTTGATACTGTTCAGAATCTTTAATTATCCATATTTGCAGATTTTCAACAGTGACATGATGGCGTTGGAGATTATACAGGGGATCTCAGGCAGTATAGGGATTGTAATGACTGTGCCATTAGTAGCATTTCTAAGTGCGTTTATGTGCAGCAGGAAGAATGGGGTGGACAGGCTGATTAATGAAAAGCATAGAAAACATAGAAAGAAGCAGTGACGATATTCACATATTTTATATTAAAATTATATGTTGAATTGGTACTTTTTTCCAATTCATGATAATAAGGTTAGATTAGATAATACCATAAAAAATGGAAGGAGAAAAAAGAATTTATGAACTTGAGGAAGCTGTTAAGTTTGTTTCTGTCAGTTGCCATGTGTATGAATATGTCAGTCGTACCTGGTTTTGCAATTGAGGCAGACTTTAACCTGCCAAAGGCGTATGAGGCAGAAAGTTCCAGCAGGGGGGTGGATAGAGCCAGCCCCAGTGAGGCGGACAAGGACACGGATGCAGAGATTCCCGAAAAGGTGGAAGAAGGTACGGGCGATAAGGGAGATACGGGAGATAAAGGAGATACGGCCGATATAAAAGAGGGAGCCAGTGTTAAGGATACGGGAGAAGATAAGGCCGTACTCAAAGACAGCAGTCTGGCAGACCACGTAGTGATCAGCCAGGTATACGGTGGCGGCGGCAATAGCGGCGCTGTATATAAGAGCGATTTTATTGAGCTGTACAACCCCACGGATGAAGATGTGAGCCTGGAGGGGTGGTCTGTGCAGTGGCTGGCTAAGAACTCGTTTAGCAACTATAATCCCGGCACAGACGGTAAGCGGATAACTGCACTTACAGGCACGATCAAAGCCGGAGGCTATTATCTGATAAAGGAAGCGGATGGAGCAGGGGATGCGCCGGAACTTCCATCCCCCGATGCCACAGGCATTATAGAAATGGCTGCAAAAGAAGGTGCGGCGGCATTGTCTAAGAGCAGTGAGAAACTGACAGGTAAAGATGATGAGAATTACGTTGATCTGGTAGGAATTAACACCACGGCTCAGGAGTATGAGACAGAGCCCACCTCTGCAATGTCAAATTCTACCGCTGCTATCCGTAAGGACCCGGCAGTGGATAGCGACAACAACAAGGCTGATTTCAAGATCGGAACGCCTGAGCCCCGCAACAGCTCCTATGAGGAAGGCGGCGGGACTGATCCGGAAGAAACAAAATGCAGCACGCCTGTTGCATCACCGTCTGCCGGACAGGTACTGAAAGGTACGCAGCTCACATTTTCTACGGCTACATCGGATGCTGCGATAGAGTATAATACGGAGTCTGAGACTGCCGGAGAATGGATCACATATTCAAAGGATGACAAGCTGGTGATTGATGAACCGGTTACATACTATGTCCGCGCAGTTAAGGAAGGACTGGAGGACAGTGAAATAGCTGTGCTTTCCTATACAGTCCGTGAAGCCGGCGAAGTGATGACCATTAAAGATGTGCTGGCGCTGGGACAGAACACAAAAGATGTGACTGTTATAGGGGAACTTTCATATCTGGCCACTACATATGGAAATCCGGTGCTCCAGTCCGTAATAGATGGCAGCCAGTACAGTATCTATATTTATGGAGCGGCGCCCGATGACGCCAGGATAGGTGATATACTGGAAATCACGGGAGATTACCAGATCCGCTATGGTATGCCGCAGATAACATCTACGAAAGATAAAGCAAAAATCGCTGCTAAACAGGATGAGGCATCCATACCGCCTGTGGCGTATACCATCAATCAGATAAAAGCCATGGCAGATACCGCTGATTTTGAGAAAAGCGGACTTGTTAACAGAGTTGTTCTGATCGAGGATGTTACACTTGGCAAGCTCAATACATCAGGCAGTACGCCTGTAACTGATGCAACAGGCACGATTAATATTTATCAGGCAGCTCCATATCCGGAAGGTGTGGAAGAAGGAGAGACAGTGGATTTAACTGCCATGATAGGCAGGTATAATCAGACCATTCAGCTATACACAGGCACAGAAGAGAAAAATGGTTTTCCTGTCTATTATGTGAAAAATGACATCAAACCGCCAGTCATTACCTTAGGCACCTATATTGATGCAAGACCGGATCAGGAGTATCCCATATCCGTCCAGGTCAGGGACAATGTGGGCGTGGCCAGTGTGGAGGTTCTTTTTGGCTCCACAGAGGATACGCTGGGCAAGTCACTGTCCATGACATTTAATCAGGATACCAACAGCTATGAGGCTGTTATTCCGGCAGAAAATTTTGCTAAAGGACAGCAGGCCTTATACATAAAATTCAAAGCAAAAGATAAAACCGGTCTCGAAGCAGAGAGTGGGATTGTTGCCATCGCTATTAATGACAAACCCCAGGTGCTGTCGGTTACTCCTGAGAGAAATAAAGCGACAGGAGACGTGAAAGCGCCTGAAATTTCCATCAAACTGACCAATATTGGAAATAACCCATCGGTGAGTCTCACTCTCAATAAAACAGATGGCACAGCCATTTATACAGGCCAGGCTATGAATCTCAAGGAGACAGCCGCTGACGGAGCAACCTATGCTTTTTCTCCCCAGGTGCTGGAAGACGGCAATTATAACGTACAGGTGACAGTCCTTCGGGAAGATAAAGTGTCTTTTACCGACAATTGGAAATTCACCATAGGCAAGTCTGCCTTTACCGCGTATTTCGGACAGCTTCATGGGCATACGAACTATTCCGATGGTTCCGGGTCGGTCAAAGATGGTCTTAATTATCTTGCCAGTATACCGGAAGAAGACAATGTACAATTTATATCCTTTACAGATCATTCCAACTATTTTGATACAAAAGATGCACCTAATCCGAAAGAGGCTCTTAATGACCCGTCTCTTATGACATCTGAGAGCAGGGCCATATGGGAGGAATACAGGGAGCAGACGAGAACCTTTAACGAAACCAGTTCCAGAAAGGCCCTTTCCGGTTTCGAGATGACCTGGTCCGGCGGTCCCGGACACATCAATACATTTGGCTCATCAGGACTGGTCAGCCGCAACAATACCACGCTTAATGACAAGAAAAATGATGCAGGTATGAAGGCATACTACGACATTCTGACCGCTGATCCAGACCCGCTGGCGAATCTTTCACAGTTCAACCACCCGGGCAAGACGTTTGGTACATTTTCAGATTTTGCATACTATACACCGGCCAGAGATGCCAAAATGGTCTTAGTAGAAGTTGGCAATGGGGAAGGCTCTATCGGCTCAGGCGGATATTTCCCAAGTTACAGTGAATATACGAAAGCATTGGATAAGGGCTGGCACATAGCACCCGCCAATAATCAGGATAACCATAAAGGGCGTTGGGGCAATGCCAATACGGCCAGGACAGTCGTCCTCACAGATGATTTGTCAGAGACAGGAATTTTAAATGCCCTGAAAGACATGCGTGTATACGCCACAGAAGATAAAAACTTAAATATCATGTATACTTTGAATGATGAGCTTATGGGAAGTATCTTAGATGTGTCAGATGATGTAAAGACATTGAATATTTCCGTAAGCGTGGATGACCCAGATCCGTCAGATGTTATCAAAAGTGTTGAAGTAGTAACAAATGGCGGCGCAATAGCAGGAAAAAAAGAAGGCACCGGAAATAGTGGAGAATTCACCTTTGAGCTTCCTGCAAAGAAAGGATACTATTACATACGTGTCACTCAGGCGGATAAAAATATCGCCGTAACGGCTCCTGTGTGGTATGGTTCAGCAGCAAAAGCAGGCATATCTTCCTTCACTTGTGATACAGACGTACCAGTGACAGGTGAGCCGGTGAAGTTTACAGTCACAGCTTTCAATAATGAAGAATCAGATGCCACACTGACCAGGCTGACATTTAAAACCGGTGATAAGGTGCTGGAAAGTGAAGAACTGAACGTGAGTTTAAAGTCATTTGGAACTTACACGGTAAACAAAGCGTTTATACTTGATAAGGTAGGAGTAAATGAAATAGAAGTTACCGCTCAAATGGAACTGGAAGGTGATCGTAAGATATTCAGCTTTACTCTGGAAATAGATGTACGTGACAGTTCAAAGATGAAATATTTTGGGATAGATGCCAGTCATTATAATGAATATGTGAATGGAAATTATAAGGACAGTATGGGAAATTTCACCACCTTAGCGGGAGATTACAATATCAGGATGGTCACCCTTAACACCAGCGAGGAACTGATCGCCGCTTTAAAGGACGACAAATATGTTGGACTTTTGTTAAATGCACCTTCCAGACGGGATGGTACCAAGCTGCGGGAGGATTATAAGAACTATACAGAGGAAGAGCTTGAGGCTGTCAGAGCTTTTGCCAAAAAAGGCGGCAAGACGATTATGGTCTGTGCCTGGAGTGATACCTATGAGGCATATGATGGTTTTAAAGGTGATGAGTCCAAGGCAGGGGATCATATGTCGGCTCAGCAGAACAAGATACTGGAAACTCTTGGAAGTGCCTTCCGTTTTGCAGATGATGAGTTACAGAGCGCTGCCAGCAATGACGGCAGAGTGATTGGTATCCTGAGCACCGATTATAATCTGCTGAACCCATATATGGCCGGAGTGGAGGCAGGGCTTAAATTCAACACTTATGGCAATGCGGACATTTATGCAGTGGATGAAAGTGGAAATCCAGTCAGTGACAGCGCCATACTGCCGTCAGGAGCGGCACCTCTGGTATACGCACCGGCAGATACGAAAAGCCTGGATAAAGACGGCGTAGGATTATCTGGAGATGCATTGGCGAAATTAGACGGGCGTTTTGTATTGGCAGCGACTCAGGAGCTTTATTTTAGCGATGGCGAATCATCTACACTGTATTTATCAGGATGTTCAACTATGAGCGATTTCCAACTGACATTTGACAGTGCGGCCACCAATGATTACAGCAACTATCAGATTATGGCGAATTTGTTAGATAAGACGAATCAATTGCAGATCACGCCTATTGAGGAAGTGCAGGCGGCCGGTGAAGGCGAGCGGTTTATTATCGAAGGCATAGCTACATCCAACGCTTCCGGTTATGATAAAGAGACTGCTTTCTTCGATAGTATCTATGTGCAGGATCATACTGGCGGAATTAATCTTTTTCCTGTATCCGGAGATATAAGAGCGGGCCAGACCATCAGGGTATTTGGAAAAACTTCTTCTTATCAAGGAGAGAGACAGCTTGCAGTAGAGAAGGTTATGGTAATTGATGCGAATATAAAGGAACTTCCAGAGCCTGTTAAGGAAACCACGCAAGAAGCTTATGAGGGCAAAAACCTGGGTAGTTTAGTCATGGTAAGCGGCAAGGTTATTTCCATTGATGCGCCGAATAATCTGGTAGAAACGATTATGCTGCAGGATCAGTCAGGGAAACCCGCAAGAATATTCATCGACGGATATATTACTAAGGATAAGGTGATAAAGGGTCTGGAAATCGGTGCATATATGTCTGCAGAAGGACTTTCATCCAGAACTGTCATAGGTGACTCTGAGGATTCTGTGTCTCGTATACGAATTCGTGACAGAGACGATGTGAAACTTGCAGAAGAACCAGACACCCCCGAAAAACCAGAAGTTCCCGAAAAACCAGAAGTTCCTGAAAAACCAGAAATTCCTGAAAAGCCAGAAATTCCTGAAAAACCAGACCGTCCCGGCGGCTCAGACAGAGATAAAGATTCCGGCAGCACGGCTGAACGCAATCCCAATGTAGAATGGAAACAGAATGACAGAGGCTGGCAGGCTGTAAAGAAAGATGGAACACATGCGAAAAATGAATGGTATCAGTGTTCCTATCATGGTCAGGTGTCGTGGTACCGCTTCGATACAGAAGGGTATATGATTTCAGGCTGGTATCTGGACGGAGATGGCAGTTGGTACTACATGAGCGAAAATCATGATGGCTCATACGGCGCTATGGTTATGGGCTGGAAATGGATTAACGGGAAATGTTACTACTTTAATCCGGATATTCAGGCAACGCAATACAAATATGGCGCTATGTTTAAGAGTGCCGTCACCCCAGACGGTTACACTGTCAATGCAAATGGAGAGTGGATTGTGGATGGAGTAGTACAGATCAGGTAATAGAAATCAGGTAATACAAATCAGGTAATACAAAGCTCGACGGGCTGATTCCATGGTCTTAATGGGCGCCATACTGGCGGAGCCGGGTATCTGAAATGCTGTTAAAAACGCGGCTGTAATTGCCCCGGACTTTGTTGCTTTTGCAGGTCAGAAATGGTTATATATACAGACTTTCTGGCCTGCTTTTTGTGTTATAAAAGTATCAAACCAGAGGCGGTGAGATGCTTATGGTAAATCAAAATCCGGATAAAATGGATCTGCCGGTGATGAAAAAAGGCTTCCCATCAGTTTGTAAGGATAAAAGTGCACAAATGAAATATGAAATGGAAAAAATGCATAAAAAACATCAGGAATAATGGCGATATTTGATAATTTGTTTCAAAGTGTGAAATAAGATTTCGTAATAATGGAGATTCGTTGACAAAAAAGTGCACAAATGTATAATGAAGACAAATCGGGAGGAGGGGAAGACGTTTGAGGAGGAATATGAAAAGAAATCGGTCTTCCCTGCATTTTGATGAAAACCTGGAAAAAATAAATAAGACATACAATCAGATATAAAATAAGGGAGGAAAAAAATGAAAAAAAGAAAACTATCTCTACTGTTGGCGGCAGCCATCATTGCCAGTACGCTGGCAGGCTGCGGAAATACCTCAAAGGGGACTGCGGTACAGCAAGCCGGTGGAAAAGACATTGTTAAGGCATTGCTGCCGCCTGTTTCTGCGTCCTATCAGAATAAGCTGGTGGAATATGCAAAGGAATTTAATGAAGCTAATCCTGATGTGGAGCTGCAGATCACAACGGCAAGCTGGGAAGACATTAAGGAAAAGCTGGATGTTCAGGTAAACGCAGGATCTCCGCCGGATATTGCATTCATCGGTTCCAGTGGGATTACGAAATATCTGGACACGGAAATGATGGTAGATATTTCCCAATATGCTGATGAGGAAATGATAAAAGATTATAACCCGGACATTATTAACTATTTCAAAAACGGTGACGGACTGTATGGATTCCCTGCTTATGTGGAGGTGCAGGCAATCGGCGGAAATAAGGCAATGCTGGAGGAAGCAGGTATTGACTGGAAGGCAGTCCAGGAAAACGGCTGGACCTATGAAGAGTTTCGGGAAGCCATCAAAAAAGGTGTTGTAAAGAGCGGAGACAGCTATTCCAGGTACGGCTTTGTGTATGCCTGCGCCGGCGTAGCGGCAAAGGATTATTTTTCGATTTTTGTAAAAAATGCAGGTATGCCTGCTGCTTTTGACAAGGATTTGAAATATACATACACAAGCAGTCAATTGGTACCGTTTTTAAAGGACATCAGAGACTTAATCGACGATGGCTCCATGCCAAAAGAATTAAGTTCCGTGGATGCGGGGAAACGATGGAACATGTTCCTGACCGGGCAGACCATGATCACCGGAAAAGGACTGTCAGTTTTTGAAAAGTCTGCTACCGATAATAATAAAAAGCTGGCTGCAAAAGACGGCAGCGCGGTAGAAGGAAGCCAGGAAGTGGAATACGTCGTATTGCCGGTTCCTACGTTCCGGGGAAATAAACAGCAGGCTCAGGGAGCGGTAGACGGATATGTTTGTTTCCGCGGGAAAGATGAACCAAATCCGGAACATTTAAAGAATGTGGCAAAGGCCGCCTATTTCCTGGCAAGCGGAAAAAGAGCAGCAGAGACCTGCCAGGAGCTTTATATCAGCCCTGTATGCAAATCCGGAGAGGAAGCATTTGCGTCCCTTACTCCTGTTGAAGGCAAAAATGAGAATAACACAAATGCAGTTAAAAATCTTGCCTCCCAGGTGGCGGAAGCCAGACCTGACATCCCGGCTGATTTAGGGGCAAAGGCCATAAAAATTGAGGAAGAGGTTATTCTGCCCAAATTCCAGGGCCTGTTAGCAGGAGAAATTACTCCGGAGCAGATGCAGGAAGCCATTAAAAAAGCTGCAATAGAGGCGTTTGGTGAGGACGGCTGTGTCATGGATTAAGGGGAAATAGAATCCACAGGATTTCATGACTTATGGGCATTGGTAATCGTAACAGGTGCCAATGCCCATTTCTTATCTGCGGGATTATGATGTTTTTTAGAAAGAAGGAAAGAAGGAAAGAAGAAAGAAGGGAATGAGTATGCAAACAGCAAAGAGAAGAAAGCGATTAAACAATGATGCCAAATGGGGATATGTTTTCGTATTCGTGCCCATTGTGTCATTTATTATATTTACCTTATACCCTGTTGTACAGGCGGCGATTGTAAGCTTTCAAAGCTATAAGCCCTTAAAAACAGAGTTTGTGGGATTTGCCAATTATATTAACACATTAAAAAACGGACTTTTCTTTAAATCCATCTGGAACACGGTCGTGTATACGGCCATAACAGTGCCCATCTCCATTATGATGGCGTTCATCATCTCCATTCTATTGGTTCCTTTTAAGAAAAGAAGCCAGTCATTTTTTAAAGCGGTGTTCTATTTACCCGGGATTGCATCAGGAGTCGCCCTCTCGTTTGTATGGAAGTGGATCTTTGATCCTTTGCCAAGCGGCTTGTTAAATTCAATGATCCGTGCATTTGGGATCCATAATCAGAACTGGCTGGGCAGTTCTCAAACAGCCATGCTCTCCCTGATTATCATGACAATATTCTCAGGCATGGGTTCTACTGTCATTATTTATGTGGCCGCATTGCTTGGGATTGATCCCACCTATTATGAAGTTGCCAATATTGACGGAGCGACCTTTCTCCAGAGAATCAAATACGTTGTATGGCCCATGGTCAAGCCGACCACTGTTTTTCTGGTAATAACCGGAGTGATCAATGCGTTTCAGGCCTTTCAGACGGCGTATTTAATGACTGGAGGCGGGCCGGATAATGCCACGACTATGGTTGGGCTGCTGATATTTAACAATGCTTTCAAATACTTTAACTATGGGGAGGCATGTGCACAGGCATTATTATTGGCAGGAATTATTGCGGTCTTTGCGATCTTCCAGTTTAAGGTAATGGCAGTAGACATAGAGTACTAGGAGGGAAGGTTGATATGGGTTTATTCAGACAATATGGAAACGATCAAAAATACAGATTAGTGTTAAGAAACAGTGTAATGACAACCGTCCTGCTCCTGTTAGGTATCCTGACTCTGTTTCCGATTTATTACATGGTCATCTCTTCCTTTGGAGCGCCAAATGAGGCCGGGGCAGCCAGTTATTCTCTGATCCCCAAATATGTAACACTGGATTCCTATAAATTCTTTTTTGGATTCAGCAAAAGCTCGTTTCGATGGATCGTAAATTCTATGATCGTTGCAGGTACTGTTACAGTAAGCAATGTAATCTTTGCCGGAATGGCAGGATATGCATTTGCTAAAATAAAGTTTCCGGGAAGTAAAATATTATTTTTTCTGCTGCTGTTTGCAATGATGGTGCCCTATCAGGTCACACAGGTTCCATTGTACATACTGGTAGCCAATGTGCTGAAGCTGACAGATACCTATACCGCATTGATCGTGCCGTCTCTGGTCACCTGCTACAACGTATTTATGGCAAAGCAGTTCTTTTCCTCTCTTCCCACCTCCATTCTGGAAGCGGCAAGAACAGAAGGCTGCAATCAGTTTCAGATCCTGATAAAAATAGTGATGCCTATTTCAAAAACAATTTTATCCGTTATGGCGATCATGACCTTTATGGGCAGTTGGAATACCTTTTTCTGGCCGTTTCTCGTATGCAACAACGAGCAGATGCAGACCATTCAGGTGGGACTTAAAAACTTCAGTTTTGCAAATACCACTTATTTCTCACCCATGATGGCAGGGGCAACCATCTCAGCACTGCCCATGTTTATTCTGTTCTTTACCCTGCAGAAATATTTTCTGGAAGGAGTAACGGTTGGTGCGGTGAAGGGATAACAGAAGGAAAAAGGGAGGAAATGTCTTGATGAAAAATAATAACATATACGGCCTGTTTTGTGAAAAGACGAAAAAAAGGTTTCCCCGGCTGGAAATCATGAAGATGAGAGGAGAAGCTGCCCAGGGAGCCATCAGGATCATATTACGGGAGACAGCGGAAAGGAACGGATATGAAAAAATACCTGGCAATTGATATAGGAGGCACTTACATAAAATACAGCCTTATGGATCCGGAATACCGGGTTCTTCATGAAGGAAGCAGGCCAACGGAAAAACTGCCGCCAGAGTTCCTCCGGCAGTTTATGGAGATCGTGGAAACCTATGTGGACCAGATAAGCGGCGTTGCAATCTGCATGGGCGGCTTTATCCATCCGGTGACAGGAGAAAATACGGATTTCAGCGTTGGGGCCAATTTCAGGGCCTATCATCTAAAAGAAGAGATAAACAGGAAATATCCCGTTCCCGTAGTGCTTGAAAATGACAGCAATTGTGCCGCACTGGGAGAAATGATGGGGGGAGCAGGACGGGGATACCAGGATATTTGTATGGTCACCTTTGGGACCGGGATCGGCGGTGCCATCATCATAAACCGGGAATTATACCGGGGCAGCCATTTTAAATCCGGTGAGGTGGGTTTTACCAGAGTCGGCATCCGGGATGTGGATGGAAAGCCGGTGGCGGAAGGGGCAGGAGCAACCTCTCTTCTGGTCAGAAAGGTATCAGAGATCCTTGGCAGGGAAGTGGACGGATCGTATATTTTCAGCCATCTGGACCACCCGGATATTAACCGGGTATACCGGGAATGGCTTTATAAAGGTGCAATGGTGATCGGCAACTTTGCAGTCACGGTGGATCCTGAAATACTGCTGATCGGCGGGGGGATCAGTGAAAATGAGATATTTATAAAAGATATGAAAGAAGCGGTATATGCCCTGTATCCCCATCTGGAACCATATACGGCCATAGAGGCCTGTGAACAGGGAAACATGGCAGGGAGAATAGGAGCCCTGTATTTATTGCTGCAAAGCGAAGAAGGAGGCGTTCAGTCATGAAAAAAGGTGTGAAAATCGTGGCAATCGGAGGAGGGTCCAGTTACACACCGGAGCTGGTGGACGGATTTTTAAAAAGGTACGAAACATTGCCAGTGGAGGAACTGTGGCTGGTAGATATCCCTGAGGGGGAGGAAAAATTACGGATTGTAGCCGAATTTGCAAAGCGTATGGTAAAAAAGGCAGGAGTCCCAATGAAAATCCATACAACCCTTGACAGGAGAATGGCTCTTCCCGGTTCCGATTTCGTAGTTACCCAGCTTCGGGTGGGGCAGCTCCAGGCCAGAGTAAAGGACGAAAGGATCCCCTTGAAGCATGGGCTCCTTGGTCAGGAAACCAATGGTGCAGGCGGTCTGTTTAAGGGCATGAGAACCATACCGGTCATTCTGGACATCTGTAACGATGTGAAGGAGCTGTGTCCGCAAGCATGGCTGATCAACTTTACAAACCCGGTGGGCATGGTCATGGAGGGAGTAAACCGTTACAGCGGCTTTCAGAAGACCATCGGATTGTGCAACGTACCTTACGGCATGCATAAAGCGGTGGCGGATCAGCTTGGCCGGTCCATGGAAGAGGTGAAAGTCACCATGGGCGGTTTAAATCATATGGTTTATGTGACCAAAGTGGAAGCAGATGGAAAGGACATAACGGAAGACGTGGTCAGCCACTGGGGGGCCGGCGGTGTTGTGAAGAATATAAAGGCAGTCACCTGGGACAATGATTTTGTGAAAGAGCTTGGAGTGCTGCCATGCTCCTATCACAGATATTACTATATGGCAAAAGAATATTTAGAAGAAGCCCTGGAAAAATATGAAAAACATGAGACAAGAGCAGAGCTTGTGGAACAGGTGGAAAAAAAGCTGTTTGAGCAGTATCAGGATCCGGGGCTGAACGAAAAACCGGAGTTGCTGTCACAGCGGGGCGGTGCCTATTACAGTGAATCAGCATGCAATCTGATCAATTCCATTTATAATGACAGGGGAGATATTCAGGTGGTAAACACCGTAAACAGAGGTGCCATAAAGAATTTCAAGGATCATGAAATCGTGGAAGTCAGCAGCAGGATCACCAAAGAAGGACCGGTTCCTGTAAAGGGCGTGGAACTGCCATGGACGGTCAACGGTCTTTTGCAGCAGATCAAATCCTTTGAAATAGCAGGCTGCCAGGCAGCGGTCACCGGAAGCCCGGAGATGGCCCTGCTGGCACTTATGATCAATCCCCTGGTGGGTTCCCAGAAAGAAGCAAAGGCAGTGCTTTATGAGCTGCTGGAAGCCCATAAAGAATATCTGCCTCAGTTTTTCGGCCATAAGGAGTGATTCCTATGAAATTTTTGGATTTGAATAAAGAGAATGCAGGAACTGCCCATGAGTTGTTTGAAGATGCGGTCAGAGCAAAAGAGGTATTGTTTCGGTCATTTGAGAATCAGAGTGCCTTTTGCAGGTTTTTTATGGAAGACCCGGCAGATGAGGTATATAAAATCACCATTCTGGAGGAACAGGGCCGGGGATTTGCATCCGGCTGCTTCTTAGGCGGCGAGAACAGGGCCTATCTTTCCATGATTGTTGTAAAAAAGGAAATGCAGAGACAGGGAATCGGAAAAACAATGCTTGCATATCTGGAAGACAGACTTCGGAAGGAAAGCGGAGTTTCAAGGATAGAGATTGTTTTTTTTAATCCTATGACGTTTTCCTGGTATATTCCCGGGAAAAAAACGGCGGATCATCCCAATGCTCCGGGAGTGGATGTGGGGAGCAATGCCTATCTGTTTTTCAAAAATTGCAGGTACCGTGATTATGCCATGCAGAACAGCTATTATCTGGCTCTTGATGACTACGGTGTGCCGGATTTTGCGGCAGACATCCTACAGGAGCTGGAAAAAGAGGACATTAGGATTGAAATTTATGATTCCGGCAGGCATTACGGCATGGAGGAAATGATACATAAGTTTAATAATCCTTTGTGGGAGAGAGACATTCTGGGGGAGACGGCAAAGGGAGAAAACAGCCGCCCCATTCTGATCGCAGCACACAATGGTAAAGTGATCGGTTTTACAGGGCCGCTGGATGTAGAACAGAGGGGGAGAGGTTATTTTTGCGGAATCGGCGTGGATCCCGATTACCGGGGTAAAAAAATATCAACGGTCCTGTTTTGCAGGCTGTGCATAAGCTTAAAGGAAATGGGAGCAGATTTTATGAGTCTTTTTACCGGAGAGAATAATCCGGCAAGAAATATTTATGAGGCCGCAGGCTTCCGGATCGTGAGGACTTGGGCGGATATGAGAAAGGAATGGAAGGACGGATGAGCGGGGAAAGAAAGTGCATCATGGCAATAGGCGGCCATGTGGGGGATGCGGAGCTGACAAGCGGCGGATTTCTGGCAACCATGGCATTAAAAGGTTATCGGATCGTTACGGTAGCATTGACCGGCGGGGAAAGAGGGAACCCGCCTGGTGTGCCGGTAAAAGAATACAGAATACAAAAAGAAAAGGAAGCCCTTTCCTTTGCCGAAATGCTGGGAGGGGAGGCAGTGGTATTTTCTTACACAGATGGAGAATTGCCGGATAATGAGGAAGTGAGATTTCAGCTTTGCGATGCAATCCGGAAATACCGGCCTGCTGCATTGCTGACCCATTGGAAGAACAGCATGCACAAAGATCATGAAACGACCCACAGGATCGTAAAGGATGCCCAGTTTTTTGCAGGACTTTCCGGGCTTGAAAGGGAATGCGGCGCTCATTTTGCAAAAGGACCCTATTATGCGGAAAACTGGGAAGATTCGCCAGGCTTTGAAAAATATATTTATCTGGAAGTATCAAAAGAAGGATTTGAACTATGGAAAAAGGCCATTGACACCCATTGGTTTGCAATGCACAGCCCATCCTTCCCCTATAAAGAGTATTATGAACATCTCATGAGGGTAAACGGCTGTCTGGCAAGAACCCAATACGCGGAGGCCTTTGATATGGATCAGGAACAAAAAAAGGTGATGCTATCAGAATTGTAAAGAGGGACAATATGGTAAAAAACGGGATCGATTGTGTGGACCGCTGGCATAAGGCCTTAAACGGGAAACGCCTGGGTCTGGTCACTTCTGTTTCAGGCGTTGACAGGCATTTAAATTCTACTATCGACATACTTCATAAAAAGTACCGGCTAACGGCCCTGTTTGGGCCGGAACACGGAGTCAGAGGAAATATAGGAGCAGGCGGGGATGTTGAGAATTACATGGACCCGGATACGGGATTGCCTGTATATAGCCTGTACCGGAAAAATTCAAAGAGGCTGACCAGGGAAATGCTGGATCAGGTAGATGCTGTTGTATATGATATTCAGGATCTGGGGGTCAGATATTACACCTATATATCGACGATGATCTATGCACTGGAAGAGTGTGCAAGGTTTGAAAAGGAACTTATTATTTTGGACCGCTATAATCCTCTGGGGGATCAGGTGGAGGGCAACTGCTTAAAACCGGGATTTGAAAGCTTTATAGGGGCATATCCTCTGTGCATGCGCTATGGCCTTACGGTGGGAGAACTGGCCCTTATGGTAAATGAGGAGAAAAACCTTGGCTGCCGGCTGACGGTAATTCCCTGTGAGGGCTGGAACAGGCATACCATGCATCCGGAAACCGGTCATGTGTGGGTGATGCCAAGTCCGGGAATGCCAAGATATGAGACTGCACTGGTGTATGCAGGGACCTGCCTTTTTGAAGGAACAAATATTTCAGAAGGAAGGGGAACTACGGCACCTTTTGAAATTATCGGTGCGCCATTTGTGGATGCAGGTAAGCTTGTGAAACATATGACAGAGAAAAGACTTCCGGGCGTGTTGTTTTCTCCGGCTTATTTCACTCCGTATTTTTCAAAGTTTAAGGAAGAAGCCTGCGAAGGAATCCATATTCACGTTATTGACAGCCAAACCTTCCGGTCCACACTTTGCGGTCTGGAGCTTCTTGATGTCTTTCAGACCATTTATGAAGACCGCTTTGCTTTTCTTGATCCTTATGAGGGAAGCACCAGGCCAATGGAAGATCTTTTGTTCGGGTCGGATCAGTTGACAGCGAAAAGAGCTTCAAAAGAAGAATTGCTGGCCGGATTCGAAAGGGATGCAAAAGCGTTTTCAGAACGCAAAAAAGCATATCATCTATATGAATGAAAGGGATAACAGGACCATGGGAGAAATGACATTAAAACAAAAGATCGGACAGATGATTGTGGCCGGTTTTCCTGCCGGGGAATTAAGCGAAGAAATAATAGGGCTGGTAAGAGAGTATAAAGTGGGGAACGTGATATTATTTTCCCATAACGTTGCAAGCAGGGATCAGCTAAAGGCACTTTGTGATTCTATTCAAAAGCTGGTCAAGGAAGAAACCGGAGAATATGCCTTTATCACCATTGACCAGGAGGGGGGAGTTGTAAGACGGCTTCCGGAAGGATCGGTCAACATACCGGGAGCAATGGCCCTTGCACAAACCGGAAATAAGGAAAATGCATATGAAGCGGCACTCCTTACTGGGCAGGAATTAAGAAAGCTGGGGATCAATTTCAATCTGGCTCCGGTTCTGGATATTAATAGCAATCCGGATAATCCGGTAATCGGTGTGCGAAGCTTTGGACCGGACAGTGCCGTGGTAACCCAATACGGCTGTGAAATGGTGAAAGGATACTTAGATTCCGGAATCATGTGTTCGGTAAAGCATTTTCCGGGACATGGGGATACGGCAGTGGATTCCCATCTTTCCCTGCCCTGCATCAGGAAATCCTATGAAGAACTGGAACAGGAGGAACTGATCCCGTTTAAAGAAGCCTTCCGCTACGGGGCCACGGCCGTAACCCTTGCTCACATTCTGTTTCCCAAAATTGAAAAGGAAAATTTACCCGTAACCATGTCCGAAACCATGATCCAGGGAATTTTAAGAAACAGGCTGGGCTTTCAGGGGCTGGTGATTTCGGATTGCCTGGAAATGAATGCTATTAAAGAATATTTTGGCACTGCGTTGGGAGCCAAAAAGGCCATTATGGCAGGCGTGGATCTGATCTTTATTTCCCATACGGCAGGCCTTGCAGCAGAAGCGGCAAGGGAAATAGAAAAGGCGGTGGAATCCGGTGAAATCCCCATGTCCCGGATCGACGATGCCGTGGAACGAATCCTTGCATACAAAAAAAGATATGGGTCACCCAATGCAGATACGGGAAAGAAATCCCAAAAGCATCCCCAGGAGTTTGTAAAATCACTGTTTCGCGACAGCGTACGGTTTACCAACCGGGAAAGGGAATATTGCCATCTGCTGGGAGAAAATCCTGTATTTCTAAGCAGTTTTGCTTATCGTTCCACGTTGGCCTCCAGTAGTGTAATGGATGATCTGCTGTTTGCAGCATTTATGCAGGAAAGGTTTGGAGGAGATGCCTATTCTTTTTCCATTGATCCGGATTCCGGGGAAATAAACGAAATACTGGAAAAGGTAAAAAGAAAGGAATATACGAATCTTGTGATCGGCACTTACAATGGGCATCTTAACCGTGGACAGAGTGCCCTTGCAAAAGAGCTGGAAAAATTAAGGATCCCCATGGTTATGGCAGCGTTTCGAAATCCCTATGATCTGGACGAAGTCGGTGATGGGGCCGATAAAATAGCGGCATATGAATACAGCAGGCAATCCTTTGAGGCGATGGTGCCATTGCTGAAGCAGTTCGGCTGTAAAAGGGGAAATTCCACGGAACTGCATATGATACTCTGATGGAGGACAATGTGCATTCCTTTTTCACATATGGTTTACGTGCCCTTTTTTTATGGGGCACGTTTTTAATTTTATTGTCAGAAAAGTTCTTCCTTTTGGGCAGGATAGAAATAGTGTAAGTATTTGGTTGGTCCCCAATATGCCATTAAGCGGCGGAGTATGTTATGAAATAATTGTTACTTTTCCCGTAGTATGATAAAATGTTTTCATTAACAGAAGGAGGGATCGTTATGAAACGATTGGAAACAGACCTTCATCTCCATTTGGACGGCTCTTTATCCATTGAGACGGTAAGGCTGCTTGCGGCGCAGATTGGATATGACTTTGAAGGGCAGGGCGGAAGGAAAAGCCTTGTTGCAGGGGAAAACTGTGAAAGCCTGGTGGATTATTTAAAGTGCTTTGATCTGCCGGGAATGCTGCTTCAGACAGAAGACGCGCTGGAACTGGCTTCCCGTCACTTGACAGAGAAGCTGGCTTCCCAGGGACTGATCCTCAGCGAGATCCGCTTTGCGCCCCAGCTTCATACGGGAAAGGGACTGACAAAGGAAAAAGTGCTGGAAGCGGTCATAAGAGGAGTGAAGAAGGGCACAGAAAAGTCCCGGATGAAGGCTGGTATTCTTCTTTGCGCCATGGTAAACGGGGCGGACCGGGAAAATGAGGAAACCTTTGAACTGGCCAAGGCCTATCTTGGGAAGGGTGTAGTGGGAGTGGACCTTGCAGGGCCGGAAGGGATGATCCCCATGGAGCATTTTGAACCTCTCTTTAAGGAGGCCGGACAAAAGGGCATCCCCTTTACCATCCATGGGGGAGAGTGCGGAGATTATGAAAATATCGTAAAGGCGGTCCATTACGGGGCAAAAAGAATCGGGCACGGATGTGCGGCAATCCGGTCGGAGGCATGTATGGACCTTATAAAAAAGGAAAAGATTACCTTAGAGATGTGTGTGGTCAGCAACCTTCAGACAAAGGCGGTTCCCTCCATAGAGGACCATCCTTTGAAGGCCTTTTATGACAGGGGGATCCGGATCACCTATAACACGGATAACATGACCGTTTCAGATACTACCCTGGAAAAGGAAGCGGAACTTATTAAGAAACACATGGGATTTACAGAAGCAGATCTAAGGCAGATGAACCGGTATGCCCTGGAAGGGGCTTTCCTTGAAGAAGGGGAAAAAGAAAAAATAATTGCATTTTTCGACAAAAATAATTATAATAAATGTTAACTACGTTTAAAAGCAGGTGAAAACCAGGAATGCTACAAAAAAAGGTGACGGTAAATGGCAGATAATCCAAAAATAGAACAGAATAGTTTGGCAGCTTTGGAATTGGAACATCCGGGGGAGCGGAAAGTGGATATAGATCTGGAGGCTCCGGCTGATTTTACCAGCCCGGATGCACTTTATGAAGAGCTGGTCCACAGCATAAGGAGATATCACCCTTCCGATGATATCACCATGATAGAAAAAGCATATCATATCGCGGATGAAGCGCATAAGGACCAAAGGCGCAAATCGGGTGAACCTTATATCATTCACCCTCTTTGTGTTGCTATTATTCTGGCTGATTTAGAGATGGATAAGGAGACCATTGCCGCCGGGATCCTTCATGATGTGGTAGAGGACACCATCATGTCCTTAGATGAGCTGAAAGCGGAATTCGGGGAAGAGGTGGCGCTTTTAGTGGACGGCGTCACCAAGCTGACCCAGATATCCTGGTCCATGGATAAGATGGAGATCCAGGCTGAAAACTTACGGAAAATGTTTTTGGCCATGGCAAAAGATATCCGTGTCATCATCATCAAGCTGGCAGACCGTCTTCATAACATGCGGACGCTTCAGTACATGAGACCGGAAAAACAAAAGGAAAAGGCAAAGGAGACCATGGAAATCTATGCTCCCATTGCCCACCGCCTTGGTATTTCCAAAATCAAGATCGAGCTTGATGACCTGTCTTTAAGATATTTACAGCCGGAGATCTATTTCGAACTGGCGGAAAAAATATCACTGAAAAAGGATGCCAGGGAAACCTTTGTAAAGAGCATTGTGGATGAAGTGCAGGACCATTTAAAGTCCGGCGGGATCGAAGGCAGGGTGGATGGCCGTGTGAAGCATTTCTTCAGCATCTATAAGAAGATGGTGAACCAGAACAAGACCCTGGATCAGATTTATGACTTGTTTGCGGTGCGGATCATCGTGGACAGCGTAAAGGACTGTTATGCTGCCCTTGGAGTGATCCATGAGATGTATAAGCCAATTCCCGGCCGTTTCAAGGATTACATTGCAATGCCAAAGCCCAACATGTACCAGTCCCTTCATACCACCCTCATCGGAAACAACGGGCAGCCCTTTGAGATACAGATCCGTACTTATGAGATGCACCGTACAGCAGAATACGGAATTGCCGCCCACTGGAAGTATAAAGAAAGCGGCAGCGGACAGGTGGCAGCAGGCAAAGAGGAAGAGAAGTTAAGCTGGCTGCGCCAGATTCTGGAATGGCAGAAGGACATGTCCGACAACAAGGAATTCTTAAATATGGTAAAAGGAGATTTAGATCTGTTCTCCGACAGTGTTTACTGTTTTACCCCCTCAGGGGATGTGAAGAATCTTCCCGCGGGTTCCACGCCCATTGATTTTGCATACTCCATCCACAGCGCAGTAGGCAACAAGATGGTGGGAGCCAGGGTTAATGGAAAATTAGTGAACATTGAATATGTGATCGAGAACGGGGACCAGGTGGAGATCATCATCTCCCAGAACAGCCGGGGCCCCAGCCGGGACTGGCTCAATGTGGTGAAGAGCACCCAGGCCAAAAACAAGATCAACCAATGGTTTAAAACAGAGCTGAAAGAAGATAACATCCTTCGCGGCAAGGATATGGTAGACCGTTACTGCAAGACAAAGGGGATCACTTATTCTGAGATCAACAAGCCGGAATACCAGGAAAAGGTCATGAAGCGCTATGCCTTCCGTGACTGGGAATCCGTTCTTGCTTCCATCGGACACGGGGGCTTAAAAGAGGGCCAGGTCATCAATAAGATGGTGGATGAGCGGAATAAGAAGCTTAAGAAGGATGTGACCGACAACAGCATTTTAAATGATATTGAGGACATGAGCAGCAGGCTGCCTGTGAAGAGGCGTACCGGCAGCGGAATCGTGGTAAAGGGGATCCATGACCTTGCAGTCCGCTTTTCCAAATGCTGCAGCCCGGTGCCGGGAGATGAGATTGTGGGCTTTGTGACCCGGGGACGGGGAATTTCCATCCACAGAACAGACTGCGTCAATGTCTTAAACCTGCCGGAGGACGAAAGGAATCGTCTTATTGATGCGGAATGGCAGCAGGCTGAGGGCGATGACACCAAAGAGCGGTATTCCGCGGAAATTAAGATATTTGCCAACAACCGGATCGGCATGTTTGTTGACATATCCAAGGTGTTCACAGAAAGACAGATCGACATCACCTCCATGAACTCCAGGACCAACAAGCAGGGAAAGGCCACCATTACCATGACCTTTGATACCCATGGCGTGGAAGAACTGAGAAAGCTGGTGGATAAGCTGAGACAAATCGAAGGGGTCATAGACATTGAGAGGACTGCGGGATAACGCAGTTTTCTCTTTGTTTTCGGAACCGGATCTGCACCAAAGCTGCATAAAGACAATTTCAGTTAGGAGATAAAGATATGAGTGATTTCAGAATAAAGACCTATCCTGTAGGCCAGCTTGGGACCAATTGCTATGTGGTGTACCGTGAATCAATTAAAAAGGCGGTAATCGTGGATCCGGGCGGAGACGGGACATATATCCTGGACATGTGCAGAGAACTTTCCCTGATACCGGAGGCAGTTTTACTGACCCATGGACATTTTGATCACATTCTGGCTGTGAAAGATATGAAAGAGGCATTCCCTGAGGTGAAGATTTTTGCCGGAGATAAGGAAAAGGGGCTGTTGGAGGATCCGGCTGTCAATCTGTCCTCTGCTTTTGGAAAGGCATGTACGGTCAGTGCAGACGAATATGCAGAGGATGGAGCCATTCTTTCCCTTGCAGGGCTGACCTTTCACGTTCTGTTTACCCCCGGCCACACCGCAGGTTCAGTCTGCTATCTGATCCCAGAGGAAAGCGTCCTCATAAGCGGAGATACCCTTTTTTCAGGATCATTGGGAAGGACGGACTTTCCCACGGGAAATCAGTCCATGATCTTAAGCTCCATCAGGGAACGGCTTTTTGCCCTGCCTGAGGATATTCTCGTTTATCCGGGACATGGGGAGGCGACAACCATCGGCCATGAGAAAGTGCACAACCCGGCGGCATTATACAGAGGATAGAAAGCACCTTCCAGATGTCCGGCTATGCCCGGTAAAACGGGGCGTTCAAGACCATGGAAGGATTAAGAGGAAATCATCCTGCGGGTATCCCTGTATGCCCAAAAAGCATGGGCGGAAATGAGGAAAAGACATGATAGGATTAATATTAGACGACCAGTCCTTTGAACAGGATATCAGGGAGCTTTTGATGGCCTTTTATCCTGGAGAGGGGTTTGTCCATAAGGAAAGCCAGCCGGAGACATACCGCCTTCTTGTCCGGGGACGGAAAAGGGAAGCTGCCTTTGAACTGACCATTCAGGATTTTGAGAAAGGGATCACAAGGTCTTCCTCCATTGAGGCAGACTTTTCTGACCGCTTTGATACCAAGAACCGGATCAAGCGGATGCTTTACGCCATGGTCCGGGAGCTTACGGGAACCTCCCTGCCCTGGGGAACTTTAACCGGAATCCGGCCCACTAAAATTGCCATGACAAAGCTTTCCCAGGGGGATACGGAAAATGAAGTCCGCAGATACATGAAAGATACCTATTTGACCAGTGACGGGAAAATAGATTTAAGCCTGGAGATTGCCGGCCGGGAGATGGAATTGCTTTCCTCCATTGATTACAGCCGGGGCTACAGCCTGTATATAGGAATTCCTTTCTGCCCCACCACCTGCCTTTACTGCTCCTTCACTTCGTTTCCCATCGGACAATGGGAAAAGCGCATGGAACAGTATCTGGAGGCCTTATTTAAGGAAATGGATTATACGGCGGAGAAAATGGCAGGTAAGACCCTTGATACGGTCTATATCGGCGGAGGTACGCCTACTTCCCTTTCCTCCCTTCATTTAGAAAAGCTCATAAGTAAGCTGAAAACCACCTTTGATTTTACAAAAGTCAAGGAATTTACCGTGGAAGCCGGACGTCCGGACAGCATTACCCTGGAAAAGCTTCAGGTTTTAAAACACCACGGTGTAACCCGTATATCCATTAATCCCCAGACCATGAAACAGGAAACCCTGGATCTCATCGGCCGCCGTCATACCGTAGACATGGTAAAGGACCGGTTTCACATGGCCAGGTCTTTGGGCTTTGACAACATCAACATGGACTTGATCATCGGCCTGCCGGAAGAGGATATGGAAGATGTGGTCCGCACCATGGAGGAGATTCAGGCTCTTGGTCCGGATGGAATTACTGTTCATTCCCTTGCTATTAAGCGGGCGGCCCGCCTTAACATGTTTAAGGAAAAATACGGGGATTTAAAGATTACAAATACCCAGGAAATGATAGATCTGACTGCTTCTTATACCAGGGCCATGGGACAGGAGCCTTATTATCTTTACCGTCAGAAAAACATGGCCGGCAATTTTGAAAACGTGGGCTATTCCCTTCCAGGCAAAGCCTGCATCTATAATATTTTAATTATGGAAGAAAAACAGACCATTGCAGCCTGCGGGGCAGGAACCACCACCAAGGTGGTATTTCCCTCTGAAAACCGTTTGGAACGGGTGGAAAATGTCAAGGATGTGGAACAATATATAGCCAGAATCGACGAAATGCTGGAAAGAAAAGAAAAAATGCTTGCAAAATTAGAAATGTAATTTACAATAGAGGCATGATTTGCTTAAGAAAGTCCAATGGGGCTTCCCCAAAACTAAGAAAATAACGGAGTGAACGAGATGGCATTAAAAAAGAAACCGGTTACCGGAATGAAGGATATTCTTCCCGCCGAGATGCAGGTGCGGGAATATGTGATGAACCAGATACGTGAAACCTATGACGGCTTCGGCTTTCATTCTATCGAGACTCCCTGCGTGGAGCACATTGAGAACCTGACCAGCAAACAGGGCGGGGACAATGAAAAGCTGATTTTTAAGATCATGAAGCGGGGAGAAAAGCTGAATCTGGAGACCGCACAGGCGGAAAACGATCTGGTTGACAGCGGCCTCCGGTATGATCTGACCGTTCCCTTATCCAGATATTATTCCAACAATGCGGCGGCTCTTCCTGCGCCTTTTAAATCCCTTCAGATGGGAAGCGTATGGAGGGCGGACCGTCCCCAGAAAGGGCGTTTCAGACAGTTTGTCCAGTGCGACATTGACATATTGGGAGATTCCACCAGGCTTGCGGAGATCGAACTCATCCTGGCTACAACCACCCTCCTTGGAAAGATCGGCTTTAAAGGATATACCGTAAGGATCAACGACCGGAATATTTTAAAGGGAATGGCTGCCTTCTGCGGCTTTCCGGAAGAAGCTTATGACCAGGTATTCATCATTCTGGATAAAATGGACAAGATCGGCAGCGAGGGCGTGGCAAAGGAGCTGGCGGAAGCTGGGTATGACGAGGGAAATATCAAAAAATATTTATCCCTTTTTGAATCAGTGACTCCCGATGCTTCCGGCGTGCGCAGCCTGGGCGAAGCCTTAAAGGATGCCATGGATCAGGAACAGGCGGAGAACCTGGCAGCTATTATCGACAGCGTGAGCCAGATTTCCACCAGCCAGTTTCACATCGTCTTTGACCCCACTTTGGTGAGAGGGATGTCCTATTACACAGGAACTATTTTTGAGATCCAGGTGGAGGGCTTCCCAGGCTCTGTAGGCGGCGGCGGCCGTTATGATAAGATGATCGGCAAATTCACGGGCATGGATACACCTGCCTGCGGCTTTTCCATTGGGTTTGAACGGATCATCACCATCCTCATGGATGAGGGCTTCACGGTTCCCGGAAAGGAAGATAAGGTGGCATTCCTGATTGAAAAGGGTGTCAGTGATGAGGTGATGAACGGGGCCATTAAAGAGGCAATGGAAGAACGGGCAAAGGGTGTGACCGTTCTGGTTTCCCAGATGAATAAAAATAAAAAATTCCAGAAAGAAAGCCTTCAGAAGGAAGGATATACACAGTTTAAGGAATTTTATAAAGACGCATTTAAATAAACAGATCAGGAGGAACGCCCAAGGGGCATACCTATATGTCCAAATGGCATGGGCAGGAAAGAGGAACGCCCAAGGGCATACCTATATGCCCAAATAGCATGGGCAGGAAAGAGGAACGCCCAAGGGCATACCTATATGCCCAAATAGCATGGGCAGGAAAGAGGAAATTATGGCAGAATCAATGTTAGGCTTAAAAAGATCCCATAGATGCACAGAGGTTACGAAGGCCAATGTGGGCAGTGAAGTCACGATTATGGGCTGGGTTCAGAAAAGCAGGAATAAGGGAGGGATCATTTTCGTTGATTTAAGAGACCGTTCCGGGATCCTGCAGATCATTTTTGAAGAAAGCGACTGCGGAGCAGAAAGCTTTGCAAAGGCTGAAAAGTTAAGGAGCGAGTTTGTCATCGCAGTGACCGGTGAAGTGGAAAACAGGGCCGGAGGCGTTAATGAGAACCTGGCAACAGGCGGCATTGAAGTGCGGGCAAAGAGCTTAAGGATCCTTTCCGAATCCGAAACACCTCCCTTCCCCATTGAAGAGAACAGCAAGACAAAAGAAGAACTGCGGTTAAAATACCGTTACCTGGATCTTAGAAGACCGGATATCCAGAGAAACCTCAGGGTGAGAAGCCAGGTCGCCACCTTAACAAGGGCATTTTTAGCGGAAGAGGGATTTTTAGAGATCGAGACCCCCACCCTCATTAAGAGCACGCCGGAAGGCGCCAGGGATTATCTGGTTCCAAGCCGTGTTCACCCAGGCTCTTTCTATGCCCTGCCTCAGTCTCCCCAGCTATTTAAGCAGCTTCTCATGTGCTCCGGCTATGACCGCTACTTCCAGTTGGCCAGATGCTACCGTGACGAGGACTTACGTGCCGACAGACAGCCGGAATTCACCCAGATCGACATGGAGCTGTCCTTTGTGGATGTGGAGGACGTACTGGAAGTCAACGAAAGGCTGTTAAAGAAATTATTTAAAGAGATCTGCAATTTTGATATTCAGCTTCCCCTTACGAGGCTGACCTGGAGAGAGGCCATGGACCGCTTTGGCTCCGACAAGCCGGATATGCGTTTTGGAATGGAGCTTAAGAATGTTTCTCAGGTGGTAAAGGACACGGAATTTGCAGTGTTCAAGGGCGCACTGGAAAACGGCGGTTCTGTCCGTGGCATCAATGCTGAGGGACAGGGGGCCATGCCGCGTAAAAAGATCGATGCACTGGTAGAATATGCAAAGGGCTTTGGTGCTAAGGGACTGGCTTATCTGGCTGTGAATGAAGACGGAACCTATAAATGTTCTTTTGCAAAATTCATGACAGAGGAGGAGCTTCACACTCTGGCAGAAGCAATGGGAGCAACGGCGGGAGACTTACTTTTATTTGCCGCAGACAGGGACAAGGTAGTATTTGACGTACTTGGAAATTTAAGGCTGGAGCTGGCAAGACAGCTTGACCTTTTGAAAAAGGATGTCTTTAAGTTCTTATGGGTAACGGAATTTCCGCTGCTTGAGTATTCCGAGGAGCAGGGACGCTTTACCGCCATGCACCATCCCTTTACCATGCCAATGGATGAAGACTGGGCGCTTATTGACACAGATCCGGGCGCTATCCGGGCAAAGGCATATGATATCGTGTTAAACGGCACGGAGCTGGGTGGTGGTTCTGTCCGTATCCATCAAAGCGATATCCAGTCCAGGATGTTTGAAGTACTGGGCTTTACAAAGGAAGAGGCCAAGGATCAGTTCGGCTTCCTCCTGGAGGCGTTTAAATATGGCGTTCCTCCTCATGCGGGGCTTGCTTACGGCCTGGACCGGGTGATCATGCTGATGGTGGGCGCAGACAGCATCCGTGATGTGATCGCGTTCCCCAAGGTAAAGGATGCCTCCTGCCTGATGACAGAGGCACCTGGGCAGGTGGATACAAAACAACTTGTGGAATTGGGAATAGAAATCAGGGAAGAAAACGAATAATTGAGTCATGAGGGATGTCCCTCTGCCGAAAATGTCAGTTTAAGGCGGATGGACATCCTTTTTTTGTATTTATGTCACCTTAATTAATGAAAAAGCCTGAGAAAGAGGTGAAATTATAGAAAAATATCGAAATAATTATATACTAATTTTACATTTATCTGATATAATAGAGGAAAATGTACTTTTCAAAAGGAGGGTTTCAAAAATGAAAGGAAGTAAGAAAAGAAGGTTTCTGTCACTATGGCTGGCTCTGCTCATGGTCATGTCCCTGACGACGGGCATATCCTTTTCCTCTCTGGCAGCAGACCGGGATATTGTAGTCCTTTACACCAACGATGTCCACTGCGGGGTCGATGGCAACATAGGATATGCGGGATTGGCTCTCTATAAAAAAGAGATGCAGGCCCAGACTCCTTATGTGACGCTGGTTGATGCCGGAGATGCTATTCAGGGCGCACCCATCGGAACACTGTCAGACGGAGGGTATTTGATCGACATTATGAATAAGGTCGGTTATGATTTCGCCGTGCCTGGCAATCATGAGTATGACTATGGGATGCCCCGTTTCCTGGAGTTGGCAGGAAAGTTAAGCTGCGGCTACCATTCCAGCAATTTCATGGATTTAAGGACAGGCTCCACGGTATTTGCTCCTTATAAGATTTTTACATACGGAGATACGAAGGTTGCATTTGTAGGAGCTACTACGCCGGAAAGCTTTACCAAATCCACACCGGCTTATTTCCAGGATGGAAACGGAAATTACATTTATGGTTTCTGTGAAGATGAAAACGGGCAAAAGCTCTACACCCAGATCCAGTCCGCTGTAAACGGCGCAAGGGCAGAAGGGGCTAATTACGTAATCCTGGTAGGCCATTTGGGCGAAAACGGGACAACAGACCGTTGGACCTCTGACAGCGTGATCAAGAATACCACAGGCATTGATGCATTAATTGACGGCCATTCCCATGAGGAATATGGAAAGTACGTAAAAAATAAGGATGGCCAGGACGTGCTTCTTACCCAGACAGGTACAAAGTTAGAGAACATAGGAAAACTGACTCTCCGCACCGACGGAACCATCACCAGCGAGCTGGTTTCACAGGTTTCAGCAGGAGCAGGTACCAGTTCTTATACGGTAAAAAGCGGTGATTCCTTAAGCAGGATTGCAAAGAAAGAATTAGGTTCTTATAACCGCTGGAAGGAAATCTATGAAGCAAACAGGGACAAGATTAAGGATCCAAATGTCCTTACTGTGGGAGTCCAGCTTGTAATTCCAGGCAAGAGCGCTGTGACGGCTGATGGAAAGGCCATTGACTACGATACAGACCAGTTCATAAAGGCGATCCAGGCTCAGTACAATGAGACATTAAAGACTGTGATCGGACATACGGATGTGGAACTTACGGTCAATGATCCGGCCACCGGAAACCGTGCGGTCAGAAGCGCAGAGACAAACCTTGGTGATCTGTGTGCCGATGCATACCGTTATGTACTTGGAGCAGATATTGGCTTTTCCAACGGCGGCGGCGTGAGAGCCAGCATAAAGGCCGGAAACATCACTTACAATGATACCCTTACCGTATTCCCGTTCGGAAATATGGGCTGTGTTGTGGAAGCAACCGGCCAGCAGATCAAGGATGCCCTGGAAATGGCATCAAGGAACTGTCCGCAGGAGAACGGCGGGTTCCTTCAGGTATCAGGTCTTACCTATACCATTGATACCTCCAAGACTTCCAATGTGCAGTTAGACGAAAAGGGCAATTTTGTGAAAGTAAACGGAGCATACCGGGTAACCGATATCATGGTAGGCGGTGCTCCTCTTGATGTGAATAAAGCTTATAAGGTTGCCTCTCATAACTACATGTTAAAGTCCGCCGGTGACGGCATGACCATGTTTAAGGGAAGCAAGGTTCTCCTGGATGATGTGTTGACTGATGTAGATCTGCTTTCTGCTTACATCCGCAGCAATTTAGGCGGAAATGTAGGGGCTGATTATGCAAATCCGGCAGGACAGGGCAGAATCACCATTAAATAGTAAAGATTAAAAGGAAGAGCAGCCTGCCCCGGGAACAAGGGGCAGGCTTTTCCATTGCTTCTTTTGGGAGAAGATGATACACTTATAGACAGAAACTATTATAGATAAAGGATTAGGAGATTGATATTATGTTGTTAAAAACCCCGCAGACCCGTTTTGAGGAAATATACCGGATTTATAAGGAGTCATTTCCTGACATTGAGCGCCGGACCAAAGACGATCAGAAAAGGGTTTTCGGTAATCCCTGTTATGGAGTACGAGTCATAGAAGAGGAAGGAAAGATTCTGGCATTTCTTGGATACTGGGACTTACCCTCCTGTGTATTTTTAGAGCATCTGGCGACTACGGAAGCGTGCAGGGGAAAAGGATATGGAAAACAGTTGGTGCAGGAGGTCATGAAAGAAACAGAAAAGCCTGTGTTTTTGGAAATAGAACCAATCACAGAAAAGGATCCCATGACCAGGAGCAGGGCAAGCTTTTACAGCAGGCTGGGTTTTCACCCCAATACGTTTCACTATGAGCAGATGCCTTTAAAACCTGTGGACAGGCCCACTCCATTGTGGATCATGAGCCATGGAAAGCCTGTGACAGAAGAGGAATTTTGGCCCTATAAGAAAGAAATTTATGAAGTGGTATATGGCGTAAAGGCTGAATAAAACTGAATATCCGGCTGAGGACTGCCTAAGAAGCCGGTATCATGCCGGCTTCAGACGGCGGAAAGCGCCATATAAAAAGAGAATATAGTCATTTGACCAAGACGGCAGCTTTGTGCCTATGATGTAAAATACCGATGGTTATAAAATACTTTGTCAAACAGGAACTTATAGGGAATTTTATTTTTATTTAGATGCCGGAGGTTCGAATGAAGAACATTCCCAACTGGATTACCTTAACAAGAATATTAGGAACAGTGGCTTTGCTGGCTATAAAACCATTTTCAGGACAATTTCTCATTATATATGTTTTATGTGGTATCAGCGATGTTTTAGACGGAATGATTGCGCGTAAGATGAATATGGTAAGCAAAAAGGGCCAGATTCTGGATAGCATTGCAGATGCGTTTATGGTCACGGTTCTGCTGCTTATATTTGTCCCTGCTTTTGAATTGCCTTTATGGGGCATATATTGGATCATTTTGATCGCTGCCATTCGCCTGACATCCTTGGGAATTGGTTTTATACGATATAAACAGTTGGCTTTTTTACACACTTATGGGAATAAGGCAACGGGAATCGCTTTGTTTTGTTTCCCGTTTCTGTATATTGGATTAGGATTATACCCAACAACTGTTTTGGTTTGTTTTATTGCAAGTATTTCTGCAGTAGAAGAATTGATTATCAATGGGGTTTCTAAAAAGTTATGCAGAGATATTAAATCTATATTCTCAATATAAAAATATTCAAGACTCCCGGCGTTCAATCCGCAGATCCGTTTATGGCAAGGCTCAAAGCTGGACTTATGAGCCGGAATTTCCTCAAGGTTTATCAATCCAAGCGATAAGGAGTATAAAGAGCCGGATATCCATGAAAAAGATTTAAACAGCTTAGAGGCAAGCTCAAGCAGATATCTTTCAAAGGAAGAAATCAATCATTATTTTGCTGATATCCAGGTAAAAATAAAAACTTATCTTTCACAATTAACAGATCATCAGTTAAGGGAAACTCCGCCGGATTGTGAATATATTAGATTTACTCTGATCCTGGCACAGTTCAGGCATCTTCACACCCATATGGGAATGATTATGGGATTTATCATTAATGACACAGGCTTATGACCAAGAGTGTTAGGTCTGGAGAATCCTTTTCCAGTTGGAGAATACAGTAAATATTTATAGCCATAAGCTTTTTAGAATAAAGGGATAGAGGCCGGAGGGCCTGTGAAATCAAATGAGAATGAGAAGTTAATGGAACTTCTCATTTTGGTTATTTGGCAGTCCTTATCAATGGGATTTATGAATTATTTTACAATTAAGAAATTGGAATTATGGGGGCGATGAGGAAATGGCTGTAGCGGTTTTATCGGATATTCACAGCAATTACATAGCATTAGAAACATGCATTGATTACGCATTATCAAAGGATATAAGGACATTTATTTTTTTAGGCGATTATGTGGGTGAACTGGCCTATCCGCAAAAAACCATGGAAAGGATTTATGAATTGTCCGCTGAGTATGAATGTTATTTTATTAAGGGAAATAAGGAAGATTACTGGATCGGTTACCAGAATAACCGGTTTGTTTGGCAGGAACATGATTCAACAACCGGTTGTTTGCTGTATGCATATAAGAATTTGACTGAAAGAGACATGGATTTTTTTAAAGGATTGCCAATATCTCAGAATATTACGTTGGGAAATATGCCTCAGATAACAATATGCCATGGTTCCCCTTACAAAACAAATCAGAAGCTGTTACAGGACAATGATGAAACATTGGAGATGATGGAGAGGAGCGATTCCTCTATTATATTATGCGGACATACCCATTTTCAGGGTAAAATCGAGAATAAAGGGAACATGGTGTTAAATCCAGGGGCAGTAGGACTTCCCATGCATAGCAGCGGAAAGTCACAGTTTATGATATTGCACGAAATGGACAATCAATGGAAAGAAGAGTTTGTCAGCCTTGCATATGATGTAGAAAAGGTAGTAGAGGATCTTCATGCATCAGGGCTGGATCTTCATGCGCCATATTGGTGTATTGTCACTGAAAATCTATTACGCAACGGAAATATACCGCACAGTACAGTGCTGGAAAGGGCAATGTCATTATGCGATGATGAAACTGGAAATTGTATATGGCCCGATGTCCCGGAAAAATACTGGAAACAGGCAGTGGCAGAAATTATGTGTGAGAAGCAGGTTTAAATCCAACTGTGGGATTAATGAAATCAGGAAGTTGATACTTTGTTTACAGTCTGAAGCCGGCCTAATGCCGGTTTTTTTGTTTCCCGGCAAGGGACGTATACTTACGGTCAAGTTCCGGCGGGACCTGCAGGTAGGAATTCCATAGCTAAAAGCAAAGGTGTTTATCCTAAGGTGAAATTTAAGGGAAGCCGGAGTGCAATCCACTGATTGTCCACAAAAGCCGTTTCTTCACAAGATGTGCTGCAAGATGCATATATTGAATCTAGCAGAATAAAATTAGGCGATCAAAAATGTTAAAGGAGTCGGTGGAAGTGAACCAATATAAAATTTGCGTATATGCAATCAGTAAAAACGAGGAACAGTTTGTAGACCGCTGGATGGATGCTGTATCCGAAGCCGATGCCGTCATTGTAACGGACACAGGCTCAACGGATCATACGGTTGAACGGCTTCGGGAAAGAGGAGCCATCGTTTATGAAGAGACCATATCGCCGTGGAGGTTTGACACGGCCCGCAATGTGGCATTAAGTCATGCTCCTGAGGATGCGGATATCTGCGTATCAAACGACTTAGATGAGGTCTTTGAGCCTGGTTGGAGGCAAAAACTGGAATCCATATGGAAACCGGGACACACCCGTGCACGGTACTTATTTACATTTGCCTGTAATCCTGACGGCACACCCAATAAGCAGTATCCTATGGAAAAGATCCACAGCCGCCATGGCTACCGCTGGGTGCATCCGGTACATGAGATACTGGAATACACCGGCGCAGGTTCTGAAAGAATCACATGGATCAAGGGGATTGTCCTTAATCATTATCCGGATTTGTCAAAACCCAGAAGCCAATATCTACCCCTTTTGGAATTATCGGTTGAGGAGAATCCCCTTAATGACAGGGCTATGTTCTGGCTTGGAAGAGAATATGTGTATTATAAAAATTTTGACAAGGGAATTGAAATTTTGAAGAAGCATCTTTCCCTTCCAAAAGCTAGATGGAGTGAGGAGCGAAGTGCATCCATGCGTTTTATCGCTCAATGCTACGAAGAAAAGGGAAATATGAAAGAGGCCAGGTCATGGCTTTTCCGGGCGCTGGCAGAATGCCCGGATGTGCGGGAACCATATCTTGCGCTGGTAAAATCAGGTTATAAGGAAAAAAACTGGCCCCTGTCCTATGCCATGGCAGAAAAGGGATTAACCATCACGGAAAGCACAGGGAGCTATCTGGTGGATCCGGAAGGCTGGGGATATGCTTTATATGATTACGGCTCCATCAGCGCTTATAATATGGGCATGTATGAGAAAGCCAGGGATTATGCCCAGAAGGCCCTCAGCATGGATCCGGCCAACCCAAGGCTGCAGAACAATCTGCTGCTGGTTGAAGACAGGATCAAAAAACAGGAAAAAGCGGAGGAATCCTCATGAAGCTAAAAATTTGTGTTTATGCCATTTGTAAAAATGAAGTTCATTTTGTAGATAAGTGGATGGACTCCATGAGTGAGGCTGATTTGATTGTGGTCACGGATACCGGTTCTGAAGATGGGACCGTTGAAAAACTGAAAGAACGGGGTGCGGTTGTATATGTGGACATAGTAAGGCCGTGGAGGTTTGATGTGGCGCGGAACATTTCGCTGGATCATGTCCCTGAGGATGTGGATATCTGCGTCTGTACGGACCTGGATGAATTATTTGAGCCAGGCTGGCGCAAAAAGCTTGAAGAGGCGTGGCTTAACCACAAGCCGGAAAAACCCATACCCACTGCAAGAACGGGAAGATACCTGTATAACTGGAGTCTTAAGGAAGATGGGACTCCTGATATGCAATTTTATTATTTTAAGGTGCACAGCCGGATGGGATTCCGCTGGAAATGCCCTGTCCATGAATTTCTTAAACACACAGGACAATTGCCCCTTGAAACCATATATATCGAGGGCATGGTTCTCAGCCATTACCCAGACCCTGAAAAGTCCCGTGGTTCTTATCTTCCCCTTTTGGAGCTTGCTGTACAGGAGGCCCCGGAGGATGAGAGGATGAGGTATTATCTTGGCAGAGAATATATGTACAAGAGCCAGTGGCGGAAAAGCATTGAGACCCTTAAGGAATATCTTGTTTTGCCGGCTGCCGTGTGGAGTGATGAACGAAGTGCCGCAATGCGCTGGATTGCTAAATCCTGTTATAAAATAGGAGATTTAAAAGGGGCATACGCCTGGTATTATAAAGCCATTGCAGAGGTACCTGATATGCGTGACCCCTATGTGGAGTTTTCTAAAATGTGCTATGAAATAAAAGATTGGGCGATGGCGTATTATTTGACAAAAGAAGCTTTGAAGATAAAAGATAAGTCGAGGACCTTTGTCAATATGGGATATTCCTGGGATTATACCCCGGATGATTATTGCTCCATAGCTGCTTTTTGGCTGGGTATGCCGGAGGAATCCCTGGAACATGCAAAAAGTGCTCTTCAATATGCACCCGATAATGAACGGTTAAAGAGCAATTTTAACATCATTGCTGCCGCACAAAAATCAAATTGTCCTTAAAAACCGGAACGTATTATTGCTGACATTATAATATGTTCCTTTAGGGATTTCAGAAAGGGTGTCATAATATGCAAAATGCCAGTGATGGTCATGAAAATAACCCGGCGGTGACAAGACAGGAGTGTTCAGAAAAAGTTTGTGGTTGTAACCGGTGCTGCTGTTCCGGTCCTACAGGCCCAAGAGGTTCCCAGGGGCCCATGGGACCAAGGGGCTGCCCAGGTCCCACGGGTCAAACAGGGTCTCGTGGTCCCATGGGACCACGGGGGTGCCCAGGCCCAACGGGCCCAACAGGTCCAAGCTGTTCAGGCTGTCCGGGTCCAACAGGTGCTACAGGTCCAACCGGCCCAACGGGGCTCCAGGGGGTAACAGGTCCGACCGGACCGACGGGATCCCAGGGAGTAACAGGCCCGACGGGATCACAGGGAAATACAGGTCCGACCGGCCCAGCGGGGCCACAAGGATTAATCGGCGCGACAGGTCCAACAGGACCGCAAGGATTAACTGGCCCGACAGGACCACAAGGAGCAGTCGGCCCGATAGGCCCACAGGGAGCAATCGGCCCGATAGGACCACAAGGAGCAATCGGCCCGATAGGCCCACAGGGAGCAACGGGCCCAACGGGCCCGCAAGGATTAATCGGCCTAACCGGTCCAACAGGCCCACAAGGAGCAACCGGTCCAACGGGTCCACAGGGAGATACAGGACCGCAAGGACTAATCGGTGAGACTGGTCCGATAGGACCACAAGGAACAACAGGCCCGACCGGTCCACAAGGATTAACGGGTCTACAGGGAGATACAGGTTCGACCGGTCCGCAAGGACTAATCGGTCCGACCGGTCCAACAGGCCCACAAGGATCAACCGGCCCGACCGGTCCGCAGGGAGATACAGGTCCCGCAGGTCCAACAGGCTCGCAAGGACTAATCGGTCCGACCGGTCCAACGGGCCTACAAGGATCAACAGGCCCGACGGGTCCACAGGGAGATACAGGCCCAACAGGACCGCAAGGGTTAATCGGTCCAACCGGTTCCACAGGTCCAACAGGCTCGCAAGGACTAATCGGTCCGACAGGCCCAACCGGCCCACAAGGATCAACCGGCCCAACGGGTCCACAGGGAGATACAGGCCCGCAAGGACTAATCGGTCCGACCGGTCCAACGGGCCCACAAGGATCAACTGGCCCGACGGGTCCACAGGGAGATATAGGTCCAACGGGCCCAATAGGTCCGCAGGGATTAATCGGCCCAACAGGTCTGCAGGGAGATACAGGTCCAACCGGCCCGCAAGGACTAATCGGTGCGACAGGCCCGACAGGACCACAAGGAATAACAGGCCCGACGGGTCCACAAGGATTAACGGGTCCAACTGGTTCACAGGGAGATACAGGTCCGATAGGCCCAACGGGCGCGCAAGGATTAATCGGTCCAACGGGCCCAACAGGTCCGCAGGGATTAATCGGCCCAACTGGTCCAACGGGTCCACAAGGATCAACCGGCCCGACAGGTCCGCAGGGAGATACAGGTCCAACAGGACCGCAAGGACTAATCGGTGCGACAGGCCCGACAGGACCACAAGGAACAACAGGCCCGACGGGTCCACAAGGATTAACGGGTCCAACTGGTTCACAGGGAGGTACAGTTCCTAAATAGCCCCCCTATAAAAACAAATCTTCTTGCTGAACATTCTAACATGAAATCATTATCAAATCAAATGAATAGTAGATAATTTTAAGTAAAATACACCTCAAAAAAGGTGTATTTTTTTTCGTCTGGATTTCATATCATATTACACAACATCAATCCTCTATTTATCAGGGCTTTCTTGATGTAACTTACAAATAAGGGAATAGACATAGATATACGTAGTATATCTATGGATAAAAAAGGGTTGTAATGAGAGGGGATTATATGAAATATAATACACTACGAGATTACGAAGCCTTTTTGAAAAAAGGAATGGCGGCATCGTCGGCTATCAGCTACCGAAAATGTGTTGATACCCTTTTGAATGACCAGTACATTATGGATTGTAAAAATATTGACTTTGATTTAATTTTACATAAGTTTGAAGCAATGAAACATAAAAATCAGTATTCCAAATATAAAAGTGCTTTATTGAAATTCTGCGAGTTTCAAGATATCAAATTAGATAATGATTTCTTGCTAAAACTCAATCTCATGAAATTGGATAAAAAGAAACAGCGACGAAAATTAAAAGAGGTAGATTTAAAGGATATCAATAATCACATGCGGGTGATACGTGATAAAAAGTTAAAGCTATCATATCAAACAATGCTTAACAAAGGATTAAGAGTATCGGAACTTTCCCAGATAGGAAAAGATGATTGTGTGATTGATTCGGATAAAATTGAAATGTCATTTATCGGCAAAGGTGGCAACTTGGAATCTGTAATCATTTTAAAAAATGAAAATGAAACCTTATATCAAAATCTATCATTATTGATTCATGATTCTAATGATAAGGTTTTTTATTCAGCGAATTATCTCCAGATGAACGCAAATGGCTTTGCTTGCCATGACCTCCGCCGAGCATTTGCAAAATTGGAATATGAGAAAAACAAAAGCTTAAATCAGACCGCTGAAAAACTACGACACAAGAACAAAAATAATACAAAAATCTATACGAATAGTAAAGTCAAAATAAAATAAGGGTATTGGCACATACCTGTTTTTTCATGTGTGCATATATTAAACTACCCCGAAAATTTAGGAGGTGGCGTATATAAAACTATTAGACTTGATACTACAAGAATATTTTGCAATTGTAGAACACCTAAAAAATAACAGATATGAAACCGGCGATAAAATCATTATAGATAATACGCAATTTTATTCACTCTTAGATAAGAACGGTTATTTAAAACGAAAGAAGAAACTTGATATTTATAAACAACTTAATCTTATCATTTGCAATTCTAAGGGGTACGCCTCCGTTGTCTATGACAAAGTAGAAAAAAAATCAAAACGAAAGATAATCGTAAATTTGAAAACATATGACCTGTTAAAGCGGTTATATCTTGTTGAGTTGAAAAAATAAAAGGAGGTTTTGAATGAATATAATTTACTTGGGGGCTTCATTTCTGCCAGAATACAAAAAAACATTTGGTACATATTTAGTAATAATAGCAGGATTAAATCTGTATTCTTTGGTTAATGGTGATAACATGATTATGTCTCTTTTTATGACGTTCTTATGTTCTCTTCCCTTTTTCTTTGTCATGGGTCTTGTTGTAAAAGTAAGAACGTATCCTATGCGTAAGAAACGAGAGGAATATAACAAAATGTTTGAAGATATTGGGCTTTATATCAAAAAAGAAGAGTGTCCAGTTTTTATAGGACAAGAAGATACCGAGTACATAACAGCTCTTGTCTTTCAAACGAAAATTCCAGTTGAAATATGGGAAAATAAAAAATCACTATTAGAAAGCTATCTAAATAAGAAAATTGTTAAGATAAAGTATTTTCAAGAAAATAGAAATACGGTTGATATCTTGATTGAAAATAAGCCGTTACCAAATAACATACCTTGGTTAGATGAACACATGCGGGAAAAAGATTATTATGTTCTAGGTGTAGACCATTTTGGTTATGTGACGATTGATTTAAACAGTACACCACATGCTTTTGTAGCTGGTGAAACTGGTAGTGGTAAATCAACCGTGATGAAGTGTCTTATTTATCAAAGCATTGTCAAAGATTATATAGTGAAACTAATCGACTTTAAACGTGGTGTTTCGTTCGCTGCCTTTGATGAGGTTGTGGAAATCTATAGCGATTATCCCAAAATCAAAATTCTCCTTGATAGCTTGGTCAAAGAAACGAATGATAGACTTGATATGCTCAGAGAAGCCCGTGTGGAAGATATCAAAGACTACAATCAGATTAGCGGTCGTTATATGCCCCGTATTGTCGTGTTTATCGATGAATTAGCAGAGTTAATGAAGTCCAGTGATAAGGAAGCCAATAAAGCCATTACAAATAGCTTAGAAACGCTTACACGGCTTTCTAGGGCGGTTGGAATCAATTTGATTATGGGTTTGCAACGTCCAGATTCTACAATCATCAACGGGCAAATTAAAAATAATGTATCAAGTCGTGTATGTGGCAGATTTGTAGACCCTGAACCAAGTCGGATTATGCTCGGTAATGACATGGCAACAAAGATACCACAAATAAAGGGACGTTTCATTTTAAGAGATACCAATTTTAGAGAATTTCAGGCTTTTCGCATTACTGATGAATTGATGTTCTTTATCAATCATAAAATGTATCAGTATTCTAGCAACTATCAAAAAAAATTCAAAGCGGAAGAATCAAAACAAGAAAAACAAAAAGAAGCAGATTCACGGCAAATAGCAGATTCACAAAATTCAGCATTAGATTTTAATTTTGATGATATTATCTAGTACATACAAAAAAGCAAGCGATTTTATGTCGTTTGCTTTTATTCCTATAAAAAAAATAAATCAGATTTTAAATAGTTAAATTAGTAACCTTTTTTACATAGAAACATAATATATAATTGTCAGAACAATTTTATATTATCTGGCTAATGCTCTTTGAGAACGTAAGAGGTGGGGAGGAAAATATCTCCCTTTTTTGTTATAAATTAAGAAGGTATACAAAAAAGCAAGCGGTTTTGAATCGCTTGCTTTTTATATATCATATTCCAAAATACTATCAATAATTGATTGAAATGTTGTTTTTGTTGCAACTTTTATAAATAGAAAACCATTTTCGCTACCTTCAGTAAGTTCGGCATGAAACATAGGAGTTCGTACAGATTCATACATTGACAAAGTAAAACAAAAACTTTTATATTCTATCCTACCCAAAAAAGATAATATATCACTACTCCCATCTTCGATTAGCCTCATTTCCTCTGGATATTCATAATTTTTGATATACTGTGTTAATTCGTCCAAATAATACCAATTTTCCAAGTTATCCTCCTATAATAATTTAGATTTTAACACTAATACAAACCACGTAATGTTTAAAAAATTGATTACAACAACATTGTAACTCGAATGACATTCGAGTGTCAACGCAAAGTTATGTAATAATCATAGCAAATACTTTGGGAGGTTTTGCTATGAAACTAAATGATAAAAAGATAGTAGATAAAACTATTGGTGATATGATAAAGCATATGAGAGTTACAGAAGGTTTGTCACAAAAGACTCTTGGAGAAAAAATAAATAAGACTGAATCGACAATTTCAGTTTATGAGTTAGAGAAAAGTAGCTTTCCATTTACAAGTTTTCATAATATTGCTAAGACTTGCGATTTTGAAATATTACTTTATGACAAAGATACAGAGGAAATATTTCGCATTATTGATTCGAAAAAAGATAAAAAGTAAAATGAAAAGCAGATGTAACAGTATGACATCTGCTTTTTGTGTGATTGTGATTACTCTTTTTTTAAAAAGTCGATTCCCAGTATTTCCAAAAGTCCTTCGGTTGTGTTTGAATCTTTATTCACTCTGTTGATAATATGTATTTTATCAATGAATGTAACTAGAAAATTTTGTTTTTCTTCGTCTGTGAGTAGTTCCCAGTTTTCCTTTAAATTTAAAATTATATTTTCAGTAGTTAAAGTTAATTCATCATTGTTATCAATTTTTTTGATTGGTAATTCATCAATTAACTGCTCAATATTTTTGATTTCTAAATCACAAACGTTTTTTAAATCTCTAAATTCCTCAAATGAAATTAAATCAGCAATTAGCTTTTCTTTTAAATCTTTGGTCTTGTTATTCAGACGGTCCAACTCATTTTCGTACTGTTCAAGCAATTCAAGGATATTATCCTGTTCCTCACTGTAAGTATTAGAATCTAATTCTTGAATATCATATTTATCAAAATCCATTTCGTATATATACTCTTTGAATTTATCCTCAATTTTTTTATGGCTTACTTGTTTTGCAACACAACTGCCTAATAATTTATTAGGGCATCTATATGCATTTAGTTGATACTCTGAACCGTCAACCCGTTTTTTAACTTTTATGTGAGTGGTCATTTTAGCCCCACAAATACCGCAATATAAAACGCTTGTAAAATAATTTTCTGCATTTGCTCGTTTCGTGTGTGGTCTTTTTTCCATGGAATCAAGCTTCTTTTGAACTAGGTTAAATAATTCGATTTTGATGATAATAGGGGCTTTACTTTCGGATTCCTGATATCTTTCCTCATTATCACGGCAATAGCGAAGTATACCAATATAAATAGGATTTGTTAGAATATACTTTATGCTTTTGTGTGAAAATAGTTTTCCTCTTTTCGTCCGAAATCCTCGCCGGTTTAAATCTTTTGCAATCCATGTTAAAGATTTATTGTGATATACAAATTGTTCAAAAATCCATTTCACGTTTTTTGCTTCGGTTTCATTAACCGTAGGAATTAGTTGCAGTTTTTCACGGTCATAACCATAACTAGCAAAGTCTTTCCATAATGGATAACCCTCTTTTGCTTTTCGTTTTAGCCCCTCAGCAGTACGTTCTGCTATGACTTCACGTTCCCACTCAGCGAATATCCCGACAAGTTTAATAAACATTCTTCCAACTGCCGTTGTTGTGTCAATGCTTTCCTGTAAAGAGATGAAGTCGCAGCCATATTCATTAAATGTTTCAACTAGGGTAATTAGGTCTTTGACGCTTCGTGTTAATCGGTCGATTTTGACAACTAGAACCCCTTTAATTTTTTTTTGGTAAATGTCTTTTAAAAGACGTTTCATTTCTGGTCTGCCGTCAATATCTTTTCCACTTTTTCCGTCATCCATATAGATATTGAAAATTGGTAATTTGAACGCTTCACAATAGCTTTTTAATCTGTCAATTTGAGCCGCGATAGAAAAGCCATGTTTGGCTTGTTCTTCGGTTGATACACGAACATATAAAGCATAACCTGCTTTGCTTAAAACGTTAAGAGGAGCGGATACGTTTTCAGTCATTTCTTTTTTTGATACATTTGTTACATTCTTTTTCTTTCCCATTGAAATCTCCTATCTTTTTGTATTTTTGATAGAAGACTTGTTGTCTGTTTTGTAGTTGTTTTCTTTTTCCATTTTTATTTTTCTTGGAATTGATGTTCTCAAAAAGAAATTTAGCATGTCAATTTGCAACTCTTTAGGAATTACTTTTTTTTGTAAATCATTTTTTTTCAAACTCTACCACCATAACTCACTTGATATAGTCTATGATTTAGAAATAAAAAGTACTACAAATACAAAAAACTCTATTGGTGGGGCTTTATTGGAAGTGTATCGAGATACAGGTCCGACAGGCCCAACGGGCCTGCAAGGATTAATCGGTCCCATCGGTCCAACGGGCTCACAAGGATCAACAGGTCCAACCGGCCCGCAAGGACTAATCGGTGCGACTGGCCCGATAGGAGCGCAAGGATCAACCGGCCCGGCAGGTCCGCAGGGAGATACAGGTCCAACGGGCCCACAAGGACTAATCGGCCCAACTGGTCCACAAGGAGATACGGGGCCAACAGGCCCAACAGGCCCAACCGGCCCAACAGGCCCGCAAGGAGATACAGGTCCCACCGGCTCAACGGGCCCACAAGGACTAATTGGTCCGACAGGTCCAACGGGCCCACAAGGATTAACCGGCCCGACCGGTTCTCAGGGAGATACAGGTCCGACAGGCCCAACGGGCCCGCAAGGATTAATCGGCCCCATCGGTCCAACGGGTCCACAAGGATCAACTGGGCCAACAGGTCCGCAGGGAGATACAGGTCCGACTGGTCCAACGGGCCCGCAAGGGCTAATCGGTCCAACCGGTCCAACGGGCCTACAAGGATCAACCGGCCCGACCGGTCTGCAGGGAGATACAGGTCCCACAGGCCCGATGGGTCCACAGGGAGATACCGGTCCGACCGGTCCAACAGGCGCGCAGGGAGATACAGGTCTGACAGGCCCAACGGGCCCGCAAGGACTAATCGGCTCAACCGGTCCAACGGGACCACAAGGATCAACTGGCCCAACGGGTGCGCAGGGAGATACAGGTCCGATCGGCCCAACGGGCCCGCAAGGATTAATCGGCCCAACGGGCCCACAGGGAGATACGGGTCCAACCGGCCCGCAAGGATTAATCGGCCCAACGGGCCCACAGGGAGATACAGGTCCGACCGGCCCAACGGGCCCGCAAGGACTAATCGGCCCAACCGGCCCAACGGGGCCACAAGGATCAACTGGCCCAACGGGCGCGCAGGGAGATACAGGTCCGACCGGCCCAACAGGTCCGCAAGGACTAATCGGTCCAACCGGTCCAACAGGCCCACAAGGATCAACCGGCCCAACAGGTCCGCAGGGAGATACCGGTCCAACCGGCCCAACCGGCCCCGATTTTGCCTCGACAGGATTTTCCGCGTTCAAGGCTACTCTGACAGTATCAACGGATACGCAAATAACAAACTGGACCACAACGGCTCCTTACTATGGAGATGCCAGTTTTAACGTTACAACAGGAAACTTTACGGTACCGGCAACAGGAAGGTACTCTATAAAGGCGACCATTAACTATTCCACATTACTGGCAATTACAGGTTCCGTCGGAAATAATGTAAATCCGTCGTTTGCGGTATCAAGGACATCACCTACAACCGATACGATCGTCAGCGGGTTATTCCCGATTTTAAACATCAACGTGCTTGTCCTGACTTTAAGGGCTGTATTGGGCAACGGAACAGTTACTTTGGCTGGTGATGCAGTATTTAACATTGGTGACGTTGTAGGATTGTTCTATGTATCAAGCGGTTTGTCCTTAAATCTCAATCTTGGAGGAGCCAATACGGGTGGAATCATATGGTCAGTTCACAGAATCGCATAGCATAAAGGGATCGTATTCTCACATCTAGTCATTTATAAAGGTTATTCCGAAGTTTAGGCAAATGCCTTGTATCATTAAAGGCTGGGCAGAAACTTCGGGATAACTTGTTTTTTATGACCCCTCCCATGTTTATTTCTCATATTTTTGTTTCCGGCAATGTTCTTATTTAAATTGTATTTTCCCAGGACCATGACAGGAACAAACCGGTTATATTATAGGTAAAATATAATCATTTCAAATAATTAATTCATTTATCAAATCATTTTACCAAAAAGGCAGGAAAATGACGAAATAGTTTCACCCAATTCTGTACAAAGTTGCATTGACAAATTTCCCAGGCGAGGTATGATATTGCATGAAAGAGAAGTATATGCAATCACGGAGGATGCACAGCATGGATAAACAGAAAAGATACAGATTGCAGGTAAGAGGCAAACTAATTTTATTTGTAAGTGTTTTGGTTTTCAGTACGATTTTCCTATTAACAGCAATTTTTTACGTAAGCTTGAACCGAGCGTATCAGAATTGGATTGACTCAAGCTATCAAAGTTTTGATGTAAATATCAAAACAGCGGTGGAAAGCCTTGTAAGCGTGTTGGATGCCAATTATAAACGCTATGAAAACGGCGAAATCACAGAGCAGGAAGCGCGTAAAAATGCGGAGAGCATTGTGCGGGATACCCGCTACGGCGATGGAAAAGGTTATTTCTGGGCGGATACATCTGCAGGATTATGTACCGTACATATGAATCCCGATTACGAAGGGAAAGAACGGTATGATGAACAAGATCTTGCCGGAAATTATTATATCCGCAATTTGATCGGAAATGGTTCAAAGCCTGGCGGAGGATATACGAATTATTATTTTACCAAACCGGGCCAGGATGGCGCATTCGCAAAGAGGGCTTATACCTTAAAATTTGAACCCTATGACTGGTATATCAGCACAGGAAATTATATTGACGATATTGACGGTGCAGTTGTAAATTACCAAAAGCAGAAGGTATTTGAAATATTGCTGCTTCTTGGAGTTTCCGTGAGTGTCTGTGTGATCGGACTTTTGGTGCTTGCCGTCCGGCTGAACCGCATAACCGCACCCCTTAGTCCCATTGCGGGCCGTCTGAAGCTTTTGGCGGCAGGAGATGTACATACGCCACCCGTACTTATCAGCCAGACAAAGGATGAGATGGAGGTGCTGTCTCAGGCAACCGATGAACTGATAACCCAGATGCGTGAGGTAGTAGATGATATTACCATACATTTGGAACATATGGCACAGGGTGATATGACGCTTCCTGTGGAGAAAGAATATTCCGGTGATTTTGTGCCCATTCATGACGCCCTTCTTCTGATTTACCAGCAGCTCAACGGGACGCTGCGGGCCATTCACCAGTCTGCGGACCAGGTGAGTGCAGGCTCTTCCCAGGTGGCTGACGCCGCCCAGGCGCTGGCTGCAGGAGCGACTGAGCAGGCCGGAACCATTGAACGGCTTTCTGAATCTATAACAGAGGTTTCCGCACAGGTGGAGCAAAGCTCAGTCCACATAGATGAAGCAGCCGGATATGTGGAACAGACCGTAGGACGGGTAGAAGAAAGCAATGATAAAATGAAGCAGATGCTGAATGCAATGGACGATATTAAAATAACATCAGATGAAATTGGTAAAATCACCCAGGATGTAGATTCAATTGCCTCCCAGACGAACCTGCTTGCGCTGAATGCAGCAGTGGAAGCTGCCCGGGCAGGAGAGGCAGGCAAAGGATTTGCAATTGTGGCTGACGAAGTACGCAGCCTTGCCGCCAAGGCAGCCCAGGCCGCGAAACGGACGTCTGTGCTGGTGGAAAATGCCTCCAAGGCTGTAAAGGAGGGAATGGATACCGCCCGGGAAAATGCAGACATCCTCATGGACGTTTCCAATCAGGCAAGGCATGTCCGTGAACTGATGGAAACTGTGGAAAAGGCATCCCAGGAACAGGCCCTTGCCATGAATGAAGTGACCTATGGAATTACCCAGATATCTGCGGTAGTGCAGAGCAATGCGGCTACAGCGGAACAAAGCTCCGCTTCCAGTGAAGAGCTTTCCGCGCAAGCTGGTTTGCTGCGTGAAGAAGTAAGCAAATTTAAAATTTTATCTCAGGAATAACCGGACCATTCATCAAGTATTTGTTCATTTTCCAGGTGAAAAACAGGGTTTTATGTTCTTTTTGACGATATATCCAAGAAGATATTGAATTAAAAATCTCATTATGATACCATGAAGATGGTCAGTTATTTCAAATCTAATTAAATAAGGAGGTTTTTAATAAATGGATATCCGCTATTCAGCAAATCAGAAGGATTTTAAACGTTATACAACGGAAGAAACCAGAAATGAATTTTTAATTGAAAATTTATACATTGCCAATGAGGTAGTTGCCGTATATTCTCACGTAGACCGCATGGTAACCTTAGGCTGTATGCCGACAACAGAGACCGTTTCCATTGACAAGGGAATCGATATCTGGAAAAATTTTGGTACAAGCTATTTCCTTGAGAGACGTGAAGTCGGTATCTTCAACATTGGAGGAGCCGGAAAGATCGTTGCAGATGGGGAAGAGTTCAAGATGGGACATAAGGACTGCTTATATATCACAAAGGGAACAAAAGAAGTGACCTTTTCAAGCGAAGATGGGTCAAACCCGGCAAAATTCTATATGGTAAGTGCACCGGCCCATAAGGCCTGCAAGACAACCTTTATTCCTATTGAAAAGGCGGCAAAGAAGCCTCTTGGAGCTATGGAGACATCAAATAAGCGTGTGATCAACCAGTTTATCCATCCGGATGTACTGGAGACCTGCCAGTTGTCTATGGGTATGACCGTTCTGGATCCGGGCAGCGTATGGAATACCATGCCGTCCCATACTCATGAAAGACGTATGGAGATCTACATGTACTTCGAGATTCCAGAGAACAACGTAGTATTCCATATGATGGGCGAAGGCAATGAGACAAGACACATTGTTATGCAGAATGAGCAGGCAGTGATCAGCCCATCCTGGAGCATCCATTCCGGTGCAGGTACCAGCAGCTATACCTTCATCTGGGCAATGGGCGGAGAGAACCAGGCATTCGATGATATGGACACCATTCCTACAACTGAATTAAGATAGTTTTTATTTATGACAAGACAGATGCGCTCCTTCCGGTGCATCTGTCTTTTGCTTTGCCGGAATGGGAATATGGTTCCAATGCAGGGGGAATAATCTGGTGATCAGCTATTTCTTTTCAAACCGTGTGAAATCTCTGTGAAAATGTAGAAATCTGCCTTTCAATTTGATACAATATGGCTAATAAATACTTTGTGATATAAAGGATCTGATTTCAGGAGGTTATTATGGAACAGTTAAAGATATTGGTAGTGGATGATGAAGCCAGAATGAGAAAGCTGGTAAAGGATTTTTTAAGCGTAAAGGGTTTTTCAGTGGTGGAGGCTTCCAATGGAGAAGAAGCCGTGGATATCTTTTTTGAACAAAAGGACATTGTACTGATTATTCTGGATGTGATGATGCCTAAAATGGATGGCTGGGAGACCTGCAAAACCATCCGTAAATATTCCCAGGTACCCATCATCATGCTGACTGCAAGAAGCGAAGAGCGTGACGAGCTTCAGGGCTTTGACTTAGGAGTGGATGAGTATATTTCGAAACCATTCAGCCCAAAGATCCTGGTGGCCCGGGTAGATGCCATATTAAGGCGCAGCAATGCCGTTACCGCAGACGCAGTGGAAGTTGGAGGGATCTGCATTGACAAAGCAGCCCATCAGGTCACCATTGACGGCAAAGACATTGATTTAAGCTACAAGGAGTTCGAACTTTTGGCATATTTCCTGGAAAATCAGGGGATCGCCCTGTCCAGGGAGAAGATACTGAACAATGTCTGGAATTACGATTACTTTGGAGATGCCCGAACCATCGACACCCATGTAAAAAAACTGAGGAACAAGATGGGGGATAAGGGCGATTATATAAAGACCATCTGGGGAATGGGATATAAATTTGAAGTATAGGGAAAGGATATCAGTAAAGGTGAGTAAATGAAGCATTCCATCAAGGCGCGTTTTGCCATAATTTTTGTATGTCTGATGGCCTTTGTTCTTATTTCCACATGGTGTGTAAACAACTGGTTTCTGGAGAGCTTTTACACCAGTGATAAGGTGCGCACTCTGGAAAGAGCCTATTCGCAGATCGACAAGGTAGTAGCACAGGCCAATGAGAGCGGGAAAGGGATCATCGATTATTACAAGGATTCCTATGACCCGGATTTTAAAAATGAAGGCCCGGCCCAGAAAATGTTCCGGATCATGGGAGAAAAGTACAATTTAATGATGGTTCTGATCGACAGCACCACAGACGAGGCCCTTATGTCAACCAACGGGGACCAGCAGTTTTTAAAAAACAGAGTGGAGGCCTATATATTCGGAAAAAACGTGCCTGAAGCCAGCGTTTTAAAAAAGCATGATAATTATATTGTTCAGAAAACCTATGACAGGCGTTCTGATTCCTATTACCTGGAAAGCTGGGGATATTTTTCTGACAATAAAACCATTTTTCTCATCTCCGTACCTCTTGCCAGCATCAGGGAAAGTGTGGCACTGGCAAACCGGTTCCTGGCCTATGTAGGCGTGGCGGCCCTGTTAGTAGGAAGTATCTTTATATATCTTACAACAGAAAAAGTTATATCTCCTATCCTTCAGCTTGCCAATTTATCAGAAAAGATGTCGGCCCTGGACTTTGATGCCAAATATACCGGCACAGAGGAAGACGAGATCGGGGTGCTGGGAAACAGCATGAACCAATTGTCCGATACTTTAAAAGATACCATCGGGCAGTTGCGGGCAGCTAACGAAAAATTACAGAAGGATATTGACGAGAAAATAAAAATTGATGAGATGCGCAAGGATTTTATCGCCAATGTTTCCCACGAATTAAAGACGCCTATTGCACTGATCCAGGGATATGCGGAGGGCCTTACGGAAGGGATGGCGGAAGATCCGGACAGCAGGGATTATTACTGCGGGGTCATCATGGATGAAGCTGGTAAAATGAATACCATGGTTCGCCAGCTCCTTAATCTTACTGCCCTTGAGTTCGGCAATGACAGCATTCAGCAGGAACGCTTCGATTTGACGGAGCTGATCCACGGCGTAATTAATTCAGCAGGTATTTTGATCCAGCAGAAGGAAGCGGAAGTGAAGCTGGAGGATTGTGGTCCCATCTATGTACATGCCGATGAATTTAAAATAGAAGAAGTTATTACAAATTATTTAAATAATGCCCTCAACCATTTGGAGGGAGAGCGAAAGATCGTGGTTACAGCAGAAGAAGATGGAGAGGAAGCCCTTGTGACCGTGTTTAATACAGGTCAGAATATTCCGGAAGAAGATTTGCCAAATCTCTGGACCAAGTTTTTTAAGGTGGATAAGGCGCATACCAGGGAGTATGGGGGGAGTGGTATTGGGCTTTCTATTGTTAAGGCTATTATGGATTCCCATGGAAAGTCCTGCGGAGTCCGGAATGTAAAGGGTGGGGTGGAGTTTTGGTTTACTTTGGATTGTTATAAAGAAAACCTGTGATCTGTTATCTTGAGGCGGAAGGTGGCCGATATAACAATATGAAGATTGAAGACAGATTGGTAATTAACGTGAGCCATATTCTTTGAAAGGAGAGTGAAGGTATGGATATTGGAGCAATGAGCATGGAAATGAGCCTTGCAAGAGTGCAGCAGAGTGCAGGAATCAGTGTTGCAAAAAAGGCTATGGCCTCTCAGGAAGCAGTGGCGGACGGATTGCTTAAGATGGTAGAGACTGCGGTTCCCAGGCAGGTGTCTGCAGATGGGATTGGGCAGATTGTGGATACGAGAGCTTAGAGGGGAAAGGGGGATATGCGGGAGCGTATCCTCTTTTTTTCTCCTTTTGTTTTTACCGCGGATAATACTTATATCAGGTTCCTCAAAGTTGGTGTCATCTTCATTGGTATAAACTGCAGACGAAGAAGGAAATCTTTGACAAGTTTCAATTATTATCAGGGATTTATTTTTGGAATAAGCCTGTAGAGTTCTCACATAGGCTGTTGTTGCTTTACTTAGGGATATGTAGTAAATTATACCTTTCAAAGGGTTATGTCCTGGTTCCGTTTGGAAGAACATGAATATTTTCAACCCCATAAATCTTCTTTTCATATAATGACAGGGGATGTTTCTTCTCCTGGCCTGGGGACAGGCTGATATGACATCTTTAATAACCCTCAGTTATCATTAAATCATGCAATAAAAAATCAATGAAATGTCAAAAAAGAGGAATGAAGAAAGGGTTATCTTTTGGTATTAAGAATTATCAAAAATATAAAATAAAGGCAGAGACGGTTAAGTGGCGGAAGAAAAATGAAAGCAATTTAGCAAAGATCTTTATGAAATTTACAGACACCACAAAATATTTTAAAATATTAAAAAAAAGACTTATCTTTTCTTTCCTTTGATACGATATTGTAGATGAAAGGAAGATACATAAACGCATAGTTAAATTCATTAGAATATTATGTTGGTAAGCTTCCGAAAGATACTAGTGTCAAAAGTTTGGGATCAATAATACGGCTGGTACCCCGTAAGATTCCGCCAATATTATTTACTTATTTTCCTGTTTCAGGAAAACATATCAGGCAGGGAAAAGGAATTCCCTGTAACACATTCAAGGAGGAAATATCTATGAGAATTCAACACAATATCGCAGCATTAAACTCTTACAGACAGTTAGGAAATAACAACACAGCAGTGGGCAAGAACCTTGAGAAATTATCTTCTGGTTACAGAATCAACCGTGCAGGCGATGATGCTGCAGGTCTGGCTATTTCTGAGAAGATGAGAGCACAGATTACAGGTCTTGAAACAGCTAAAAAGAATGCCAACGATGGTATTTCTTTAATCCAGACAGCAGAAGGCGCTTTGACAGAAGTTCACTCCATGTTAAACCGTATGGTTGAGTTAGCTGGCCAGTCTGCCAACGGTACATATAAGAATGAAGTTGACCGTGAGAATATCCAGTCAGAAGTGAAATCTTTAAAAGATGAAATCGACCGTATTTCTCAGGGTACAAACTATAATGGTATCAATCTGTTAGATGGTAGCATGGGCAAGTCAACAGTTACGCTTGGGACTGGCCAGCCTGCAGTGGGGGCTACCATTGGAAATACAGTGGTTACAAAAGCTTCAGGAATATCTTTAGCATCAGGTGATAAGGTTGAAATTGCAGCAAATGGTACAACTGGTGGCAAGGAGAATCAGGTCCTTGTTACGATTACAAAGGAAGATGGTTCTTCTAAGGCTATTGTCATTGATCTTAAGGATGCAGTTAAAAAGTCGGATGGAACTTCCCTTGGAACTGGTGCCCTTAGTTCCGGAGATACTGGTGTTATTGATTTGACGGAGGCTGGTCTGGGTAAGATGGAATTTACAGCTACAGCCAGCGGTGATAAAGCATCTGAACTTGCAAGTGGTCTTGCGACTAAATTTTCAGGAACAGCAACACCAGTGGCGGATCCTAACGCCAACGGTGATGGTACAGGTCTGACATTGCAGATCGGTGATACGGCTGATGACTTTAACAAGCTAACAGTAAGTGTCAAGAGTATGAGCTCCAAATCCTTAGGAATTGATGGAGTTGACTTAAGTACTCAAAGCGGTGCATCTACTGCGTTAAAAGTAATTAAGAACGCTATTAATACTGTATCTTCCACCCGTGGTGATCTGGGTGCCTTACAGAACCGTTTAGAGCACACCATCAACAACCTGGGTGTAACCTCTGAGAACATGACAGCAGCCGAGAGCCGTATCCGTGACGTTGACATGGCTCAGGAGATGATGAATTATACCAAGAACAACATTCTTGTACAGTCTTCTCAGGCTATGCTTGCTCAGGCAAATCAGCTTCCTCAGGGAGTATTACAGTTATTACGGTAATTGTTTCTTTCATTTCCCCCGGAAGAATTTTCTTCCGGGGGTCATTTTATCGTAAATCAGGAGGAGGTTTGCTATGAGGCCTGCAGTTTGGCTTTCCCAGTGTATGATTGTTAAAAATGAAGAGAAGAATATCCGGCGTGCTTTGAGCTGGGGAAAGGGGATTGTCTGCGAGCAAATCGTTGTGGACACTGGCTCCTCTGACGATACTGCTCAGATTGCGGAGGAGATGGGGGCAAAAGTGTTTCATTTCCCTTGGAATAATGATTTCTCTGCTGCCAAGAATTTTGCTTTGGAGCAGGCAAAAGGGGAGTGGATTGCGTTTCTAGATGCAGATGAGTATTTTTCTGAAGAAGATACAAGAAAGATCCTGCCTTTATTAAAGGGTTTTGAAAAGCAGTTTTCCCCATTGGAAAGACCTCAGATTGTAAGAGCCATGCTGGCTAACTTAGATGATACGGGAAAGGTATTTTCCACTGCAATGCAGAGCCGGATCTTTAAGAATACTCCACTGATCCGTTACGAGAACCGGATTCATGAACAGCTTTCCCATGCAGAAGGTAAGAAGATTATCACCCTTGACGCAACGGATCTGCTTACGATATACCATACTGGTTATGCGGCTACAGCCTATAAGGAAACGGGAAAGATAAACCGTAATCTTTCTTTGCTGGAACAGGAGGTAAAGCGGGATCCGGAAGATTATAATATGTGGTCCTATCTGGGAGACACCTTTTTGGCAGAGGGTGAGTTTGAGGCGGCTGAGTCTGCTTACAGACGGGTGATGGAGCATATGGGAGAGTCTGTCATGGAAGACAGGAAAGATGCGACCTTTTGCAATCTGATCAGGATCAAGTACATCACTCATTGGGAAGGAGAGAACGAAATTCTCTTCATTTATCAAAAGGCCAAAGATCATGGATGTGTTTCCCCGGATCTGGAGTATTGGCTGGGGCTCTGGTTTTACCAGCAGGGAGAAGAGGAGAAGGGACGGTTTTATCTGGAACTGGCACTTTCATTTCTGGATCAGCGCCGAATAATCAGCAACCTGACTATTGCGGGGGATCTCCCCAATGTATACCAGAAACTTTTCCTGTCTTATAAAAAGATGGGTCAGCCTTCGGATATGATCCGGTACGGGGTTTTGGCATTAAGAGCGGACGCTTATCAGGAAGCTGTGTTAAAAGAAATTCTGCTCCTTTTGAAAAAGGAGGCTGGAGAAGAGGAATCGGCTCATGCCACCTTTGGATTTTTATCTAAGCTTTATGATCTTTCTTCTGCAAAAAACCGTTTTTTTCTGTTGAAAGTCTCTAAGCTGTCTTATTTTACCGCTTTAGAAGGGCGGATTTACGGTCTGCTGTCTTCGGAAGAAAAGGAACTTTTAAACCAGAACCAGTCCCCTCTTTATTCTGTTTTAGAGGAAGGGGACAGCGAAGAGTTTCCTGACTTCGAATGCAGGAATGAATTGGATCGGGAATATCTGGCGTTCATAAAGGAAGTTGGTTCAAAGGAAATCCCTGAATTAATGGACCTGTTCCAAAGCAGGCTTTTTAATTTAAACAAGACCTACGGCGGAGTATTAGATGCTTATGTGGAAAACTTTTCTCGTTTCCACCTTTGGGGGAAAATAAAACCGGAAGAAGATGATTACAAACCATTGGAGAGAAGAATCGTCTGTGTGAAAAACAATAGTGAGGACCTCTTATGGCTTTATCAGAAGTTGTCGGATTACCAGTCAAAAAAAGTACTTACAGCAATTTTGAAAAACTGGATCTTTTTAGATACAGACAGGCTTTCTCAAGTAAAAAAGGCACAGGTTGATTATTATGATCTGGACCTTATTCCAGAGGGAAGAGGAAAGGTTTTTGTAGATGTAGGCGCTTATTTTGGAGATACCAGCCTTAATTATATAAAAGCTTATGGAAAAGACTACAGGGAGATTATCTGCTATGAACCCAATGAGGCTTCTGCAAGGAAGCTGGAAGAGAACTTAAAGGGATTTGAAAACATCCGGATACGACCGATAGGGCTTGATTCAATCTGGGGGAAGAAATTTCTTTATACAAGCAGTGATGATCCCATTATGGCCCATATTTCCTCTGATAAGCAAATTATTCCTGTCAGTACAGCAACTCTTGATTTAGATATGACCGAAATAATTAATATTTTGAAAATTGACGTCAATGGCTATGAACGTCAGGTTTTAGCGGGAGCAGAAAATCATATAAAAAAGGAAAGCCCCAATCTGATCGTTGCACTGTATCACAGCTTTGAGGAAGTAATAAGGATTCCCCAAATGGTAGCAGAGATGAACCCTGATTATAAATTTTATTTGCGCTATTGTGGCGGAGATTTAATTCCGACAAATTTTGTGTTATATGCAATTTGACATAATGCTTGAAGCTCGATGCTTTCCAAGAAGGATCAAACCGTATTTACATTGCATACTGTAAATATGAAAGGAAATAGAAAACGTGGCAGAGAATCAAATTACTTATATTGATAATAGTCATGATACAGTTGAGTAATTTGGAGATATACTTTTCGAGACAATAAAATCTATATCAAACATTCATTTCCAAGTAAATTAGTTTTATGTAAGTATCATAGTATTTACATATAATCGCTTGGAAAAAATAAGGCAATGTATTGAAAACATTATAGAAAAACAATAGATATTGATTATCAACTGGTTTTAATTGATAATAGATCGACAAATGGAACTTTAAAATACTTTAAAGACATTATGTTTGAGGATAAGAGAATTATAAGTGTTAAGAAGAATGCAGGGAGGCAATTTACTCTTACTGTAAATACTCTAATAAAACTGAGGAAATATCTTATTGTTATCTCAAATAATGTTATCTCAAATGATGTTATAGTTACCCCAAACTGGCTTTAAAATATGTTGCTATGCGCCAAGTCTGATGAAAGATTGGAATGGTTTATGCAATATCTTGCTAACTGTAAGCAATTTGCCGGAAGTTAGAATTGATTTTGATAATCATAGTGAAATGATAAAAAAGGCATGTAGTCACAATTGATCAGATACGACTAAATGGCGTAAAAGACCGCCTTATTACGATTCTTATATTGCTGAAAAAAGAAACTATCCTTACGGTCGGTCATCCCTTTTTGATTGTGGATTTTACAATGATTTCGGTGATGATGATCTTTCTTTTCGTATAAAAAGAGCAGGTTGTAAAACAATTTTAGCAGGAGATGTCTGGGTTTGCCACGACTATGATTACAGAAACTTGGGAGACAAGAATGCAGAGTATCATCGAAGTTCTTTAGAAATCAGAAGAAAGCATTTTTAGGAAAACATCATGGAATTAATACCTGGAAGGCTGTCAATAACTACATAATAGATGTCTCGAAATATATCATAGAAGACAAGGGAAAAGAAAAATATCAGAATAATAGGGATTGATGTTAAATACGGAATCCCTATTCTGGATGTAAAAAATAAAATTAGAGAGTTCAGTTGTTATAATACAAGACTGTCAGCTTTTACGCAAGATGCAAAATATCAAATGGATTTAAAGACTATATGTGAAAATATTGTTGCTTGTGACAGACGGGAATTCCTTCGTGATGATTTTTTGGAGAATTTTTATGATTATAATTGCCCTTTATAATAAGTTTGGTTTTTATGAATACCTGAATAATCTGGTAGACTGAAGTATTTATAATTCTAACTTCGCGCACAACATTTCATTAGAAATACTTAAATTATACTAGAAGATCAGTGTCAGATTGATGGAATTACTGTGAGGAAACACCAGTTAAGTGCTTCAAATATTGCTTATATTAAAAACCGTATAGAAAAAACAAACCAGCAAGTGCAGCGGTCGATGAAAGAAATTTTTTGGTTTGTAACAACTAAAATATGATGGAAAGGCAAAAAAATTGAAAGAACGCATGATTTCACAAGCTGTAATACTGGCGGGGGGCTATGGAACTCGTTTGCAGCCCTTTACTGATACGAAACCAAAGCCAATGTATGAATTCGAGGGGCGGCCATTTTTGGAATATCTTCTATATCAAATCAAAGAATTCGGCATAAAAGAAGTGCTTCTCCTTCTTGGCTATCTGCCTCAGGTAATACAGGAATTTGTGGGCGATGGTTCTGCGTATGGACTGCAGGTTACATATGATATCACACCATCGGAATGTGATACCGGTGCCAGATTAAAACATGCCGGACCATTGATAAAAGATCATTTCTTACTTATGTACTGTGATAATTATTGTCCTATGGATTTGGAGGAAGCGGAAAAAAAGTTTTTTGCCTCTAAAGCTTTGGTACAAGTTACTGCTTATGCTAATAGGGATTCCTACACAAAGAATAATCTTTGCGCAGATGAAGATGGGAAGGTAACCGTTTACGATAAGAGCAGGATCAAAGAAGACCTTTCAATGGTTGACATAGGTTATGCTCTGGTCAGCAAAAGAGTATTGAGCATGCTGCCGGATTCAAATGTTAATTTTGAAAAGGCCATTTACTCGGTGTTAGCTGACAGGGGGCTTTTATTCGCATTTAAAGTGGAGCATCGTTATTACAGTGTTGGTTCCTGGGACCGTATTCGTTTGACGAAGGAGTTCTTCCAGCCTAAGAAAATTGTTTTTCTGGACCGTGATGGCACATTAAATGTAAGGGCACCAAAAGGAGAGTATATAGTTTTCCCAGATCAGTTTGTATGGCTGGATGGGGCCATTAATGCGCTTAAATTATTGAAAGAGAATGGATATACCCTGATTTTAGTTACCAATCAGCCGGGAATTGCCAGGGGATATCTTACGGAAGAGACATTAAAACAGATTCACGAAAAAATGCAGAAAGATTTATCCTTTGCGGGAATTCAGATAGATGGCATATATGCATGTACTCATGGCTGGAATGATGGTTGTTTTTGCAGAAAACCGAAGCCAGGGTTGTTGTTTCAGGCACAGAGGGATTTATCCCTGGATTTATCGGAGTGTGTTTTATTTGGGGATGATGAAAGAGATCTGGAAGCAGGAAAGGCTGCGGGCTGCCGGAAGGTAATGCAAGTAACAGAGGAAAACAGCTTGGAAAAGCTGGTTGTTAAGTATCTGCAGGAAGTTTCCAAATGACGCTTTCAATTCCGGATAGTCCAAAAGGTAAGTGAAGGAGCAGGAAAAAATGAGTTTGATCAGAGCAAAAACGCTGGATTTAAAAGATATCGGAGAATTGTCGCAAGTACAGAGAGAAAACAGCCAGATAAACAGAGAAGAAGCACTTGCGGGAAAAACATTATTACAATCCTATCCCAGGCGGATTGTATTGGAGATGACAAGTGCCTGCAACATTCATTGTAAAATGTGCGGGCGCAGTTCGGTGGAATTTAAACCCACATTATTTAACAAGGAGTGGCTTGCGCTATTGGAACCGGCAGCAGAGAAAATTGAAGAAGTGACTTTGCTTGGTTGGGGAGAACCCACGCTGCATCCCCATTTCAAAGAGTTCCTTAAATGGGCGAAGGAGCATAGGCTGAGAAAGTTTTTCTGCACCAACGGTACAAGGCTGAGAGAATTAAAAGAGGATGTATTTAACAATGAGGTGGAGCTGCTGACTGTGAGCCTGGATGGGGCTTGTGCTGAAACAAATAACCAGATCCGGGCAGGAGCAGACTTTGACTCCATTACCAGTGCGTTAAAAGATATTTCAGAAGAAAAGAAAAGAAGAGGGGTAGAGTTCCCTTATTTAAGCATTGTAATGACCATGATGGAGAGCAACTTCCGGGAATTTCCTCAATATGTCCGTTTAGGTTATGAACTTGGGCTTCAGGAAGTAAAGGGAGTTTATTTGACGGCATTTGATGAAAGAATGCTCGAAGAAAGCCTGTATGAAAAACAGCAGGAGCTTCAGGAGATCTTTGAGGAAGCAGAAAAGCTTGGAGAAGAATTGGGGATTGCGGTAAAGCTGCCGTGTATTCAAGGGGAGGATTCTTCAGGAAATTTTCTGCATAAAGAATGCTATACCGGATGGCGCGATTTCTTCCTTGGATCAGATGGATATGTGCGATCCTGTATGTCCACTTCCAGAAAATTATTTCATATCAGTAAATATGCCTCTTTTGACGAGATGTGGAACTCAGAGGAGTATCAAGATTTTCGTAAACGGGTAAATGGATCTGATATGGACCTGCCGTGTAAGAATTGTTATCAGGCCTCTTTTGCTAATTGGAATAATAAAAGTGCATTTATTCAGACCGGTAATGATTTTGCACCGAAATGGGAGGGATAATTATGGCATTTACGTTTGAAGAGACTCAAATTTCAGGACTATACATTGTGAGACCTCATTACCATCAGGATGAAAGAGGGAGCAATATGAAGACATTTCACAAGGAAACATTCCTGGAAAAAGGGCTTAAATGTGACTTTGGTGAAACCATGATTACGACAAACCTTCATAAAAATGTTATCCGTGGATTTCATTATCAAAGACCTCCATATACCCAGTGCAAGTTATATTACTGTCTCTGCGGAGAATGGGATAATTACTCAGTGGATTTAAGAAAAGGCTCTCCTACTTATGGAAAGGTAATCTGTATTACTATGAATGAGGAAGAAAGAAAGCTTCTCTACATTCCAGAAGGTATCGCTAATGCACATTTGATCAAGAGAGACGATACGAAGGTGTTGTATCAGTTGGGCTCAAAATATATGCCAGATTATGATGAAGGAGTCCGATGGGACAGCCTTGGAATCGATTTTTCAGTAACGGATCCGATTATAACGGATAAAGACGCCTGTCTGCCTTCCTTTGAAGAATTTGAAAGTCCATTTGTATATGGAGAAAATTGTTAAGATATGGGGAGGTAAAAACCAATGATAATTTCGAGAACACCCATGAGGGCATCTCTATTTGGAGGCGGAACAGATCTGGCCGCTTATTATGAGAATAGCAGTTTGGGATACGGGGCAGTTATCAGTACCGCAATTAATATGTACACATACATCACAGTAAATAAAAAGTTTGATAATCTGATACGTGTCAGCTATTGGAAAACAGAAATCGTAGATGATGTGGAAAAGCTGGAACATAATATTATTAGAGAAGCTTTAAAAATTGTAGGAATCAGCAAAGGAATTGAAATTGTATATATGGCAGATATTCCCCTGGGATCAGTAGGCGTTGGACTTGCTTCCTCAAGCTCTCTTGCTGTGGGAGTATTGAATGCGCTTTATGCTTTTGCAGGGAAACATGTGTCTGCCGAACAGTTGGCCAGGGAAGCCTGCCAAATAGAAATTGACATTTTGAAAAACCCCATAGGAAAGCAGGATCAGTATGCCGTAGCGTATGGGGGGCTGAGCCGTTATCAGTTTAACAGAGATGATTCGGTTTTTATAGACCCTGTTATCTGTCAAAAAGAGACGAAAAAGAAATTAGAGGACAGCCTTCTTTTTTTCTACACAGGTGTAACCCGCCAATCCTCTACAGTACTTGCTGAGCAGAAAGAAAACATTCCTGCCCGTGAAAAGATTCTGGACCAAATGGTAGAATTAACAGACCGGGTTCAGAACATGTTGAATTCCGATAATATTGAGGAGATTGGTGTCTTGCTCAATGAATCCTGGAAAATGAAAAAGCAATTAGCCAGTAAGATTAGTAATCCTGAAATTGATGATATGTATCAAAAAGCCATTGAGTCTGGGGCCTTGGGAGGCAAAATTCTGGGAGCTGGTGGTGGCGGTTTTCTAATGCTGCTTGTACCAGAAACACGTAAGGCGGAAGTACGGATAGCACTGTCAGATTACAAAGAAGTCTCTATTAATTTTGAACCGCAGGGCAGTAAAATTATTTATGTTAGTGATTAATTAAAAATTATAGGGGTTGTATGAGAAATTTGGAAAATATGACCATTTATCAACTTTAAGCCGCTATTTCTTACAAAAGGAGATTTCCAATGTATAAAGAATACCTGGAGAAATTTTATGAAGTGTTGCAAAATACGGAGTATACTGTGAAGAAGAATGAGAAAATGGAAACGGAGGATTTTGAAACAGCCTTTTCTCATGTGTTGGACCTGTTCCAAAACATAAAGGAAAATGGGAGACAAATATTTTTCATAGGAAATGGCGGAAGTTGTGCTATCGCTGAACATGCAACGGCAGATTTTCTGAAAAATGGGAGGATGCGTACAGTAAATCTCCTTCACGCACCTCTTATTACTTGTATGGGAAATGATTTTGGTTATGAACATACATTTTCCAATCCTCTGGAATTACTGGGAAATAAAGATGATTTGTTGGTTACTATCAGCAGCTCTGGAAATTCCAATAATATTATTCATGCAATTCAGATGGCTAAGGAAAAGGAAATGAGAGTTTTGACCTTATCTGGTTTTGCAATGGATAATCAGAGCAGACAACTGGGAGATATGAATATATATGCTCCTATTCAGCACTATGGGATAGTGGAATCCATACATAATCTTTTGCTGCAGCAGATCGTTGATTTTATCATGGAGAGAGAAGACAGAGAATGAAAAATGTGTTGCTTACAGGAGCCACCGGCTTTATTGGAAGTCATGTCAGAAAATTTCTGCATGAAAGTGGATATGGAATCATTTCCCTGTGCAAAAATCCCGGTGAGGATTTTCAGCCATATGATAATGAAGAAGTTGTTAAGGGAAACTTATCTGAACCGGAACTACTTAAACAGGCGCTTGCAGGCTGTCAAATAGAAGCTTGCATTCATTTGGCCTGGGAGGGGATTCCGGACTATTCCTATAAAATGTCTCAAAGAAATTTGACATATGGGCTCAATGTATTGGAATTATGCCGTCATCTGGGGATTACCCAGTTGATTGTTTCCGGCAGCTGCTGGGAATACAGATTGCCTCATGGAAGGGTGGATGAAGGCTGGGAACTGGATGATTCCAACCATTTTAAAGCAGCTAAAAATGCTTACCGTATGATTGCTCACGCATTTTGCAAAGAGGCCGGTATTCATTTTAACTGGCTGCGGCTTTTTTATGTATATGGACCCGGTCAAAGAGAAGGTTCTTTAATTCCTTTCATAAAAAAAGAGCTCTCAGAAGATCGAGTTCCATCATTAAAAGGGGCTGGCAACCGGAATGATTTTGTCCATGTACGGGATGTAGCCAGGGCATTTGTTAAAACGGTTGAGGTGAAAACGGAGGAAGAAATATTGAATATCGGATATGGGATGTCAACGTCTGTTTCAGACGTATTAACATTTATGGCAGAAGCAATGAAAAAGGAAAATCTAATTCAGTCCTTTACGGTAGATGGTAATAACCAACCTTTTGTGGACTTTTGTGCAAACATAGAAAAAAGTCAAAACCTCTTAGGTTGGAAGCCTGAAATTTCTTTAAAAGAGTGGTTGGAAATGACTATTTTAAGTGAGAGGGGAGTGTAATATGGAAATTCATTATGAATATGCCTTAAAACAAAAAGAAACTAGAAATCAAATGATATCTGATATAAATGCATCTGAAAAACCAACGGTATTATTTGGCTTAGGTAAGTTATATACAATGGAATCTTTTTTTGAAAAATTTGATAACAAACCAGAATATTTATGTGATAATGATGTTAATAAGCAAGGTAAAACATTTTTTGGTTTTAAAGTTATTTCACCAAATGAACTCTCCCACATATATTCTAGTTATAATGTGCTGATTTTAACTATAAGACATTTTGAGGCTATGTCAGATCAATTGAAAGGATTGAGCGTTCCGCCAGAAAAGATTTATTGTTTGGACATCTATAACGAAGGAGAAGACAGTGCAGAATATTATAAATCACAGGAAGAAAAACTGCAATATATATATAGTCGCTTAGCCGATGACATTTCACGCAAAACATTTGAAACGGTCATTAATTATAGGCTATATAGAAATTCGGAGTTATTGACAGGGATCGTCCAGCCAATAGATAATATATATTTTCCTGATTTTGAGGATATTCCTTTGTCAGTTAGCCAAAAAGATGTTTTTGTAGATGCAGGAGCTTTTTGTGGGGATACAGTACAATGTATTTTAGAAAGATTCGGAGGAGGGAAAGCAATTTACTCTTTTGAACCAGATCCAAAAAGCTTTTCATCATTAAAAAAATCAACTGGACAATTTCCCTTTGTGCATTGCTATCAGTTAGGTCTTAGCGACATAAAGGCGACATTAAATTTTTCTCATGATTTGGGGCCGTCATCGTATATTAATGAGAATGGAACAATAAGCGTACAAGCCGATACTCTTGATAATTTATTAGAAGATATTCCGGTTACATATATTAAGATGGATATTGAAGGGGCGGAGTGTTCAGCGCTGCGAGGGGCTGAACAGATTATCCGGAAATATGGTCCTAAACTTGCGATTTGCACTTATCATTCTGATCAAGACATGGTGGAGGTTCCTCTTTCAATTTGGAAGATAAATCCTAATTATGCTCTTTATTTTAGGCATTATTCAAACATTTCAACTGAAACAGTGTGTTATGCAATTTTACCTGAACAAAAGGTTTTCTCCCCAGCGTAGCTGGGGAGAAAAGTGTAAGTGTAATTTTGTAATAAAATAGGACCCCACTCATAAGGTGGTGGGATATAACAAATCAGCCTTATAGGGATCCGATCCTTTTCCAATACAAAGCTTTCGGTAGATTTGGATTTTGTGAGGATATTGAAAAAACGAAATTTTTTAGGCTGGGAGCTTGGGACTTTTTTAAAAGAATGGCTAGAACGATTATCTTAATATTAATTTTGCTGTATTTTTAGTAATTCATCGTTATATTTTCCGGGAATTCAAGCTACAAGAAAAGGAATGAGAAAATATTATGAAAAAAATCGACATAAATTCAGTTATAACATTAAGAAATAGATTTGATGAATTTTTAAATAATTATAATAAAGATATCCCGATTATTTTATATGGATTTGGCGGCGGAATAACTAATATGCCTCAGACGTTTAGAAAATATGGAATAAATCCTGTAGCGATTTGTGACAGAGATGAAAACAAGCAGGGAAAAATATATGAAGGGATTCCGGTGATTTCATTTGGGGAAGTCTTAAAAAAGTACGATTATTTTAATGTTTATATATCTGTATCTAATTATTACAAAGAAATAGAAAATTTTCTACTACAATATATTGAACCAGACAGAATACATTCATATGGCCATTTTAAAGATATGACTACTGCAGAGTATAAGAATTTTATAATTGAAAATAAAACAAATTTTAATAATATAATGAATATGATTGAAGACGACATATCCAGGCAAACCTTAATAAATGTGTTGAAAGGCTCATTTTCTAACGACTTGAGTTATTTTAAGGAAGTATACTCTCCTAAACAATATTTCTCCAAACATATAATGAATTTAGGGGATAATGAGATATTTGTAGATGGTGGAGCTTTTACAGGAGATACGATATTAGAATTTTTAAGGGAAACAAATGGAAGGTATAATAAAATCTATGCATTTGAACCGGATGCTAATTGCTTCAATTACATAACTAATTTGCCGTATGATAATATAATTGCCTTTAATAAGGGTTTATATGAATATAATACTATATTAGGGTTTAACAATGATGTTTCTAAAGGCGCTCATATATTGGACTATAGTAATAATGAAAATGGAACTATTGAAGTTGTAAGCATAGATGAGAAAGTAAATAACGAAGTAACTTTCATAAAAATGGATATAGAAGGTTGTGAATTGGCAGCATTGAAAGGTGCTGAAAAAACCATAAAAAAATATAAGCCTAAATTAGCTATATGCGTTTATCATAAAAATAAAGATATCGTTGACATACCTAATTATATTATGTCATTAGGGTTGAATTATAAATATTATTTAAGACATCATTCCCATTCGATGGATGAAACTGTTTTTTATGCAGTTTAATATAAGATTGGAAATAATAGGTGATTTTAAATCGTAGAGGAGATATTCATTGTGAAAGATAAAAAAAAAAACCGATATATAATGAAGTAACAATAGTTGATACAAACAACTGTGATGTTCCCAAAGAAGATAACGATATTTTTAAATCCCGCAATAATGTGTCAAACTTATTATATGGAAGGGATTCCGCCTATGTTAGCATTTTAGTTATTGCATATAATCGTCTTGATAAAACGAAACGGTGCATTGAAAGTGTCATTAAATATACAGAAAATATAGATTATGAACTTATATTGGTTGATAACGGTTCAACTGACGGAACACTGGAATATTTTAAATCAATAAATTGCAGCAATATAAAAATATTAAGAATAACTAAAAACCTTCAAGCTGCTTACGGAATATTTGTCGGTACTAAGTATTGTACCGGTCAATACATTGCGTTTTTAAACAATGATATGATAGTTACCAAAAACTGGTTATCAAACATTTTGAAATGCTTTGAATCGGATGAACGCATAGGCCTTGTTTGTACCATGTCGTCCAATATCAGTAATCGTCAGCAGGTTGATTTTACATACGGCAATTATGAAGAAATGCAGAAAAAAGCCTCCGATTTTAACATTTCCGATCCTAAAAAATGGCACGAAAGATTAAGATTAATTACTGCTGGTTCAGTTTATAAAACTGAATGCATACATATATGCGGAAATTTTGATTATGGTTTTTACCATGATTTTGCTGATGATGACCTTACTTTTCACATTAGAAGGGCAGGCTACAAAACTGTATTGTGTAAGGATACATTTGTGTGCCATGATCATGTTACGGGAACTGAAAAGAACCCCGGTGAATTTGAAAAGTCTCTGAAAATCGGGCAGGAAAATTTCAAGAAAAAATATTATGGAATAGATGCGTGGGCTGATGTGAATAATTATGAACCGGAAATGATACATATGATAGAATCCCCCATAGAAAAAAATGATGTACACATTCTCGGCATAGACGTTTTATGTGGAACACCGATTTTGGAAGTGAAAAATAAATTAAAAGAGTTTAATATTTTTGATGCAACACTTTCATCATTTACAGAGAAAGCAAAATATTTTGTTGACTTGTCTACTATATGCCAAGGGAGGGTGGAGTGTGATCGCATCGAATATATATCTGAATATTTTAATAAAGGTCAATTCGACTATATTTTAATAGGAAAGGAAATTAATTTGTATAGCGAACCACTTAAACTTTTATCAGATTCTTTGTCATTATTAAAAAAAGGTGGGCAATTGTTGCTAAAACTGAGGAATACATATGACGTACGGTCTTTTTTAAATATTTTAGGAAATGATATGAGCCAAAATAATGAATACCCAATAAGCTGGACAACAGACGATTTTTCAGGCTGGCTGTCAACATTAGGCTATGTTGCAAAAAATGTCTGTGCAGAATACTATTCAATGGATTTGGGAAGTAGTAACAAGTTATATGAAATAATAAAATATGCCGGTGTTACAGCTGACATAGATAATGTAAAAAATAAAATGCTTGTTAGAAATTATATTTTTAATATAAAAGAACGTATTTGAAATGTTTTTGCTTATTTTGCGAGAGTGTGTAAACAATTTTTTCGGTAAATTATCCAAATGTAAAAGCAGTCATATATAATTTTGAAAATATATAGCAAAATCATTATCGATGATACCTATTGAAGACTTGCCTGGTATTGCCATATCAACAGATACAATGTGAAAATCTTCTATATTTACGATTAGAGTATAATGGAAAGGAAAAGGTAAGATGATTAATACCATTAGCTGTAACTCAAAAGAAATTGAGAAATACTCAACTTTTCAAGTGAAATTTTCTCAGGATGGGGAGCCATTTCCATTGATTTCCTTGGATACAGATAGTTATATTGTAGGATTGGAGATCCAAAGTGGTCTTAATTTTGACTTAGAATCTGGAGTGCATTGTATTCATTTGGGGAAATACTGTTCATTGGCTGAAAAGATAACTTTTATTGTAGACCTAAATCATGATTATCGCTCATTGATCCAAGGCAGTGTATCTTTTATGGGTCAAACAAAGATTGAGCGCAGAGCACCTCGTAAGGGTTCTGTTTTTGTGGGAAACGATGTTTGGATTGGTCATGGTGCCACTATTATTAGTGGTGTAACCATTCATGATGGAGCTGTAGTTGGGGCGGAATCAGTGGTCACAAAAGATGTTCCGCCCTTTGCAATTGTAGGAGGAAACCCTGCCAGAATAATTGGTTATCGCTTTGAGGAGGAACAAAGAAAGAAATTGTTGGAAATTGCATGGTGGAATTGGCATTCGGATGATTTAAAGCGTTTTAAAAATGATTTTTGCCTTTCCGTTGAAGATTTTACGAAAAAGCATATTTTCAGGGCTAGAGAAGAATGGAGTAAGGTAATACCATTTACCAAAACGACTGAGCATCCAGCCGTATTGTTCATTCCAGATATGTTAGAACCTTTTCCCCTGTGGGAAAAAGTATTAGATGAGTATTTTTCTGTTCCCCGGTTGAATACAGAACTTATTTTATATCTCACTCCCGAATATGTAAAAGCAGGAAAAACTGATAGCCTTATAAATTACTTGTCAGAATATGAAGATCATGATTCAGATGTTACAATCCAAGAAGGAATAGAGGGAAATGATGAGCGCAGTCTCTTTACAAGTGCAGACTTTTTTGTAACAACAAGAGCTGAAAAAATGGTACGGTGGATTGGGTATGCAGATTATTACCAGGTAAAAGTTTTATATGGTACGGATAAACCAATATTTAAGTGAATTGATACATGTAAAGGAATACAGAATATTGTCACTGATTTTATGAATAATTCCGCTACAGAAATAGATAATTTCTTTAACTCTTTATCTGTAACCAAACGGGAATCTTCGTTTATTTGTTATCAGAATTGCCGCCGGATGAAATTGTTTAATATCTCAGCCGGCTTTTATTGTTCGTTTTGATACCGATAACGGATAATTAAGGATCTGTTGAAAAACAGGTGGTTCTGCAGAGATGACTTAATCATGGAGTGCTGCAGAACGTCTGAAAGAAGCAAAAAAAGATGGCTTTCACAATCCACTATAGGTTTAATACCAATGCAGATAAGATGTATTTCTCGCAAGCATTCAGAATGTTCCACTTTCGTATTTTGGAAATCAGAAGTTCTCGTTTAAATATCCAAAACTGCCTTCATTCCATATCTTTCGTCTTTCACATCATGGCACTCAACAGGCCCAATCCTTGACAGCAGTGTGAAAAAAAGAGGCGGGAGATTAATTGACAGATAATTACAAAAAAACTTTGGAATACGGACAGGGATTCTGATGATTGAGAATATCCGGCATAAGGAGGGAAATGATTCATCTATGAGAAATTTCACCTTTCTTTACAACTCTTAAAAAGCCCAGTTCTGATTAGTAAAACATTGTAAAAGGAGTATTGTGAACGTCATGTACGGCTCACTATATGCGATGAGTTATGATCCTTTCCTCCCTCCCCTTCTATTTTCTTTACAAACCCCCTACTTGCTTGTATAATGGAAAATGACACCAATCAACAAAATTCGTCATTTTTTGCAATGGTTTCCTAAGATGGTTACAAACTCCTAAAAAATGAAGAAATAAAACAGAAAAATGTATCGAATTAACGAATATCCTTGATCGGGACATAAAAATGACGGAAAAGACTTGAAAAGAGTATAAAAACCCCATAGATTTTTGGCCTTTTTGGAAATATTTAACACCTATTTTCTGAAAAAAAACGGATTAATCAGGCATCAGTGGAGGTTGATGATTAAAATAGTCAAAGAATCCTATCTATAATGATAGAACTTTCTTGACATTATTTGTAATAAAATGTAAAATAAAGTAGAAAAAATTACAAAAAAAAATCGATTTTGGGAAAAGCTGTCAATATTTAACTGGTATTCACTGGTTGAGCGGCAAAAATACACTTCCCAGGCATTTCGCCGAAAGTGATAAAAGTGAGGAATGGTCTATGAATTCAATATTTGGAAATAACCTTTCCATGGCGGAAAAGACTCTGGATTATCTTTGGTCAAAGCAGAAGATAACTATGAATAATATTGCCAATGGAGATACTCCCGGATATAAAGCTCAATATGTGACTTTTGAAGATGAGTTTCGCAAGCGTCTGATGTCAGGAAGAGAGGGGACTTCTAAGGATATAAGTAATATTATAAAAGGCTCCAGATACTTTGTTCGGAATACGCAAGATGAGTCCGCCAGAATGGACGGAAATAACGTCAATACAGATGTAGAAAGTGTGGAACTGGCAAGAACCACCCTTCAATACCAATATGAGCTGAGCGCTTTAAACAGTGAGATAACCAGGCTTCGTACGATGATTAAAGGCTAAAAAGGGAGGTACATAAGATGCAGCAGATGTTTATAACGCCAATGGTTCCCATAAGTTCCATAGCGGACATAGGGAGTGAAAAGAAGGTAACGTCCGGGCAGACCGGAAGTTCCATGTTTCAGGATATATTCAAGGAAGCGATTCAGAACGTAAAGAGTACGGATGCGAATCTGACAATGCAGGAGTATTTGCTGTCCACAGGACAGATCGATGATGCACACACAGTACCAGCAGCGGCAGCAAAGGCCCAGTTATCAGCAGAGCTTTTAACAGCCCTTAGGAATAAGGCGTTGGAAGCTTATAATGAGATGATAAGAATTAGTATATAAGATAGATAACGGGGCGGACAGGCACGATGGAAAATATTAAGGGATTTTTAAGTAAAATTAGTGACAAAGCAAAGAAGATTATAATTGCTGCTATTGTAGGCGTGGCTGTTGTGGCCGGCGCGGTAATTATGGCACTATCCATGCGGGAAAAGCCGTATGAGGTCATGTTTACAGGCGTTGGAAGTGAAGAAGCGAAACAAATTATAGGTAAGTTGCAGGAAGAGAAGATTGACTATCAATATCATAATGGTGATATTCTGGTGCCGGCAGCCCAGATGGATGTAACCAAGGCAAGGATGGTATCTGAAGGATATCCCAAAAGCGGCTTTACATATGATGTATTTAAAAACAATGTCAACCTTATGACAACTGACTCAGACCGTCAGACTTTTAAGCTTTATGATTTGGAAACAAGAATCGGGTCCACGATCCAGTTGTTCGATGGGGTGCAGGAAGCATATGTTACCATAGCCCTGGGAGAAACTTCCAAATACGCATTATCTGATGATAATGCGAAGGAAGCGAGCGCCCAGGCTGTTGTCGTGATGAAAGATGGAGGCTCTCCCACGGAGGAACAGGCCAAATCCATTCAGCTTCTTATATCAAAAAGTATTCCGGGAATGATCATCAGCAATGTTTCCGTTTTTGACGGCAATGGAAGAGAAGTCTCTACCGATTCAGGAGAAGAGGATATAAATTCCGGAAAGAACGGGGAAGAGATTTCAAAGCTTATTGAAGACCAGATTGCAGCAAAGGTTATGAATGTCCTTGGGCCCGTGTACGGAAATGGAAATGTACGGGTATCAGTAAAGGGCACTGTAAACATGGAAAAACTGATCCGGGAAAGCACTGTATACAATGTGCCTGAAAAGATCGATGAAAGGGACAAGACAGGCCTTGCTTCCGAGGAATCCATATACCGGGAATATTCGGGGGATGGACAGACCGCTTCCGGAGTGGCCGGGTCAGAGGCAAATGCGGATATTCCTCAGTACAATGCAGGAGGGACCGCCGGAGATAATAATGCGTACGGTTCAAGCAGCCTCACCAGAAAGTATCTTTTAAACCAGATCAAGGAGCAGGGACAGGTAAATCCAGGCAGCCTGGAAAACCTGACGGTTTCCGTAGTTGTAAATGGAAACGGTTTCGGGACTCTGACGATTGATGATATTCGGAATTTGGCCGGTAATGCGGCAGGAATTGCCCAGGCAGACCGGGCGGAGAAGATCACTGCTGTTGCAGCGCCCTTCTATACTATCGATGTTCCTAAGCAGCCGGATGCTCCTGTGGAGGCAGGAACAAATGGCATTCTTATCAACCAGTGGATTTTAATCACCGCATTGGCCGGAGTATTCCTTCTCCTGTTAATCATAATCCTTGTAGTGAGACATAGGAGAAAGAAAAAAGCTCTTATGAGGGATATGGCAGATCTGGAGGACAGCCAGGAGGATGTACCCATTCTTCCGGAATTTACGAAAGAGCAGGATGAAGAAAGAGAGCTCCTGGTTCCTGAAGAGGACAGAGGTGCGGAACTGCGTGAAAGCGTCCGCGATTTCGCGGAGCAGAATCCTGAGATATCAGCCCAGTTGTTAAAAACATGGTTGAACGGAGGAAACAATAATGACAACTAACTTAACGCCTGAGCAAAAAGCGGCAATAGTTATTGTTTCACTCGGTGTGGATAAGGCTTCTAAAATATATAAGTACCTGAGTGAGGAAGATATTGAAAAATTAACCGTTGAAGTGGCAAAGCTGGGACATATAGAAGCCGACGCCACGGAATCGGTGCTGGATGATTTTTATAAAACCTGCCTGACACAGAAGGTTGTCACTGACGGCGGTCTGGAATATGCAAGAACAGTTTTGGAAAAGGCATTTGGGGAAAGCACAGCTAACAGCCTGCTTCAAAAGGTGACCCAGTCCTTAAAATCCAGATCCTTTGGATTCATCAGAAAGAGCGATTCAAAGAACTTGTTTTCCGTGCTGCAGCATGAGAGGGCACAGACGATTGCTCTGGTCCTTTCCTATACAAATGAGGAGATGACTGCGCAGCTCATCGCGGAGCTTCCGCCTGAAAAACGTCTTCAGGTAGTGGAATCCATTGCCAGGATGGAGAGTGCTTCTCCTGAGGGCATAAGGATTGTGGAAAGTGAGATAAAAAAGAAATTCTCCGGCATTCTTACTACCGATTACACCACAGTGGGTGGTATCGATTATATTGCAAATGTTATGAACCATATGGACAGAGGAAACGAAAAACTCATCTTCGACGAACTGGGCAGAAAAGATGCAGAACTGGCGGATACCATTCGCAAGAAGATGTTCGTATTCGAAGATATCATTACCATGGACGACCGTTCGATCCAGCGTTTTATCCGCGAGTGCGATATGAAGGATATGGTTTATGCGCTTAAGAATGCGAATAAACAGATTGAAGATGTTATTTTCAATAATATGTCAACCCGTATGAAGGAAAGCATTCAGTCTGATATGGAAGTTACGGTTAATGTCCGCTTAAGAGATGTTGAAGAAGCTCAGCAGAGAATCGTTGGCATTATCAGGCGCCTGGAGGAAGAAGGCGAGCTGATTATCAGCAAGGGCGGAAAGGATGATATCATTGTCTAATATTATTAAGGGCACACAGCTTTCGGACCGGGTCGCGGAGTATGGATTTCATCAGGCGTTTGAAGATATTATGGTAAAGGCAGAAACGGCAGAGCAGATAGAAGGGCGGATAGAAGAGCCCTTCCGGAAGGGCGGAGAAGAAGAATATCTCCAGGCTGCCGAGATATATGATAATGCTGTAAAAATGGCCGGTGAGATTACGGAAAAGGCCAGGGAAGAGGCGGAACGGATTCGTGCTGAGGCAAAAGAAGCGGGATATCAGGAAGGCTTTGAAGAAGGATTTTCGGAAGGCAAGGAAAAAGCCTATATAGATCATAAGGCGGAACTGGATCTTCGGCTGGAAGAATTTCAGACAACCATGAAAATCACCATCGAACGTGTTACAGAAGAGAAAGACAGAATTCTGGAAAGATACATGGATGATCTGAAGAAAATCACATTAACAATAGCGGAAAAGATCATTCAGACCAGTTTAAAGTCCAGTGGAGAGATCATCAAGCGGATGATCGCCGCCGCCGCAGGCAAACTGAAAAAGACTCAGTGGGTGAAAATCTATGTTTCACAAAAGGATGCAGGGATGATGATACAGGGAGACGTGGGATTGTTAAATGAACTGTCCCACATTTCGGGAAATATCAAGATCATATCCATGGATCATGCGGAGGATGGTGCCTGTATCATCGAACTGCCGGAAGAGATTATTGACGTTAGCGTGAATACCCAGATAGAAAATATAAAGGGGATTCTCAATAACGCGAGACTGTAACAGGAGGTGTCCCCATGTTTAAAGAATTGTCTGATCTCATCATGAAGACTGAGACCATTGACCATATCGGAAAGATTGAAAATATTGTGGGGATGTCTATGGAAGCCTCCGGCGGAAAAGCCAGTATCGGGGACATTGCCTATATTTATAACGAAGACAGGAAAGAGCAGATTCCCGTAGAAGTAGTGGGCTTTAAAGATGATAAAATTCAGCTCATGGCCTATGAAAATATGAATGGGATTGCTGCAGGCAGCTTTGTGCGCAATACGAAACGCCGTTTAAAGATTCCGGTAGGGGATTTTCTAAGAGGCCGGATCATTGACGCAAAGGGAGAGCCTATGGATGGAAAAGGTCCCTTTGATTCTCCCCGGTATTATTATGTGGAAAACCCTTATATCAACCCATTGACCCGTCCTCCTATTACAGACAAGCTGGAATTCGGGGTCAAGGCCATTGATGGAATGAATACCATCGGAAAAGGGCAGCGTATCGGAATCTTTGCAGGAAGCGGCGTGGGTAAGAGTACTTTGCTGGGAATGATTGCAAGAAACGTCAAGGCTGACATTAATGTGGTGGCCCTTGTAGGCGAGCGAGGGCGGGAGGTCAGGGAATTTATAGAAAAAGACTTGGGACCGGAAGGGATGGAACGGTCTGTCCTGGTGGTGGCGACATCAGATCAGCCGGCCATGCTTCGCATGAAGTGCCCCCTGGTAGCCACCACCATAGCGGAATATTTTAAAAACCAGGGCAAGGATGTACTGCTGATGATGGACTCTCTGACCCGTTTTGCCATGGCGCAGAGAGAAATAGGACTTGCCATCGGTGAGCCGCCGGTGGCAAGAGGCTATACTCCCTCCATTTACGCGGAGTTTCCCAAGCTTTTGGAACGAAGCGGTAATTTTGGGGAAGGTTCCATTACCGGAATTTATACGGTTCTGGTGGAAGGCGATGATACCAATGAACCAATTGCCGATACCGTAAGAGGTATTGTGGACGGGCACATCGTTTTAAGCAGAAAACTGGCAAATGCCAACCATTTCCCTGCCATTGATGTAAGTGCCAGTATATCCCGACTGATGACTAACATCGTATCTGAGGAGCATCGGATGCTGGCTTCGGAGATCAGGGATATTTTAAGCATTTATGAAAAAAATGAGGATTTGATCTCCATCGGCGCATACAAAAGCGGTACCAATCCCAAGCTGGATCATGCCATTGCCAGGATTGACAAGGTCAATCAGTTCCTGTGCCAGGGAATTCAGGAAAATGACAGCTATGAAACGATATTGGTAAAGATGAAATCAATCTTAGGATAAGCTCTGGAAAGGAGGATGAAGATGAAAAAGTTTAACTTCCCTCTTGATACGGTTTTAAACTACAAGGACCAGGCTTTGGACAATTTAAAAAGCGAACACGCTCAAATCCTGGCCAGGGTGGTCCAGCAGGAGAATAAGATCAACCTGATGGCCGGCCAGAGGAATGATGCCTGTGCAAGATTTAAGGAAGAAGCGCAGACAGGGATCTTTATTAATGCTATGCGTGAATATGAAACCTATATCACCCATATGGAGAAGAAGATACTCACGGAACAGGGCGTGCTGCTGACCCTTAAAAGGAAAGAGGAGCAGAAACGGGCCCAGGTGGTAGAGGCTAGGAAAGAGAAAGCCTCTATTGAGAAATTAAAAGAGAGAAAGCTGACGCTGTATAACAAAGAGGTGCAGCGCAGTGAAGAACTGTTCATTGAGGAATTCGTTTCCAATACCATGTCGGTTCGTAACAGCAGGTGATCCTGCCGGAGAAACAAGCTTTGGCAGTTTACCATAGAAAATAAGATGCCTTATGGCTATAGAAGGAAAGGAGGGAAAAAATGGCAGAAGTAAAAAACAGCAGTGTAGATTTATTGGTCAGACAGATGCCGGCTGCCCGGAAAAAGGAAGATAAAGCAGTTGATGCATTTTCCGGTTTCAGGACAATGCTGAAAAACAAGAATCAGAAGAAAGACGGCGGGAATGAAAAGGCTAAGGAATCCGGCAACATGGCAGAAGGCGCAGGGATTGAGGCAGCAGCTTTGATGGCCGCTGGAGCAGCGGAGACCCAGAACCCGGTGGACATGCTCCGGATGATGGGGCAGGGACTGGCCCAGAAGCTGGCAGAAGGTCCTGTGACTGACAACGTCCAGGGAGTGATGCAGGAGGAAGGCGAAAAGGGTCAGGTTATGGATCCGTTCCAGACGCTGAACCAGCTCCGGTTTCAGAATTCATCAGAAAAACCTGGACAGGAGACTGTAGTTGCGGAAGATGGAGCAGCAACCTTTTTACAGGAAGCAGAGGGAACTATGCCTGATGCAGGTCTGGCAGATAAGACCGGAATACCGGTAACAACAGACCACAAGGAATCTGCTGGCTTCAAGGAATCTTTAGGCCTTGAAATCTCAGGACAGGCTGATGGGCCGGTTCCTGGCCAGGAGGGCGGAAGAAATGCTTCGGAAGCTTTGGAGCTTAAAGGGATGCCTGAAACTGTCCAGGTGAGAAACCAGGAAGAGACGGCCTTGCCGGTTCAAAAAGGGAAAGCAGAGGAAAAAACGGCTTTTGTGGAAAAGAACGAAAAAAAGCCGGAAGAGAATCCGGAGATTTTAAGGGATAACTCCTATGAACCCAACCGTCTGCTGCATATTCAGCCCAAAAAGGATGAAATCGTCTATACGACGGTCAATGCCGAGAATCTGGAAGGATTGGAGGCAAAGCTGTCCCAGCAGATCTTAAAACAGATTCATGAAGGCAGAGGAGAGCTGGATGTACAGTTAGAGCCCCATAACCTGGGCAAGATCCGAATCAAGGTTTCTTATGAAGATAGCCAGGTCAGCGTATCGGTACTGTGTTCCGAGAGCAGAACCTTAAAGCTGTTATCCCAGTCAGCCGGAGAATTAGGGTCGATTCTGGAAAATAACCTGGAACGTCCGGTTCAGATCCTGGTGGACAAGCAGACAGCAGATTACCTGGACAATCAAAAGGAACAGGGCAGCGGACAGGGGCAGAACCAGCCGCAGCATGAAAACAGGAAGGAAGAAAGCCGTGAGGATTTCATCCAAAAGCTGAGACTTGGAATTTTTGAAACAGGCAATACGGAAGATAACGAAACACTATAGATAAGGAGAGAAGAAATGTCAAATGTAGGTTCAGTGAACAACTATAGTTCTCTTATAAATGCGCTTACAGACAACTCTGCAGCGACTAGCAGCGGAGAACTGACCACAGACGGCTTTTTTAAGCTTCTGGCTGCACAGCTTCAAAACCAGGACATGTCAAACCCCATGGACAACTCGGAGATGATGACTCAGATGACCCAGATCGCCATGATGCAGGCAATGAATAATTTCTCCACCGCCATGGAAGATTTTTCCCAGATCAATACAATTAACTATGGAACTTCCATGATGGGAAAAGAGGTAACACTTGCCACTACAGATAAAACCGGCCAGATAAAAAAAATCAACGGTACCGTGACCAGAGTGGATATTTTCAGCGGGATCCCGACTCTTTACATCAACGATGATGATAAAACCGGGTATTCCATTGCCAATATCATGTCTGTTTATGAAAAGGGACATGCTCCTGTGGAGGAGGTTGATCCTGATACCGATACAAAGACCGACGCAAATACCGATGCAAATACTGATCCAAATGTTGATCCTAAGACTGACACAGACACCAATCAGTAGAACAGCGCTGAGGGAGATGGAGGTGAGGAACTATGATAAACAAAGTAAACCAATATGAAGATGTCAGGCAGCTAAAACTGCGGAGTGCGGCGGCAGTATCCCAGTGCGGCAACAGTTTCGGAGATGTACTGAAGGACCGTATTGGAAGCCAGAGCGAGCTTCAATTTTCCAGGCATGCGGCAGAACGGGTCAACCAGCGCGGAATTGAGATGTCAGAGCCATTTTTAAATGACCTGCGGTCTGCAGTGGAAAAGGCCCGGTCAAAAGGTGCAAAGGATGTGGTTATTATCAGCGAAAAAGGAGCGTTTATCGTGAATGTTCCCAATAACACAGTCGTAACCACCATGTCAGGAAACGAAATGAAAGAGAATATTTTTACTAATATTGACAGCGCCATCTTATTATAGCTGGACCATTTATGGAGGCTTTTCCTGCATGTCCGATTGACGGGGGAAAGATGGCAATTACACAGAAGAAAGGAAAACATATTATATGGTCAAATCAATGTTCGCTGGTGTGGCAGGTCTTAGAGCTCATCAGTCAAAAATGGATATTATCGGTAACAATATAGCTAACGTTAACACATGGGGATATAAGGCAGCAAGCATGTCTTTTAAGGACACCATGTACCAGACCACGTCTTCCAGTTCAGGCGGCAGCACCGAGACAGGAGGCTACGGCGGAACCAATGCAGGACAGGTAGGATATGGCGTCACCACAGGTTCCATTTCTTACGACTTTACCAAGGGAGGTATGGCACCATCCGCCAGTGGCCTGGATTGTATGATTGACGGCACGGGATTTTTTATCGTAGGCCCTATGATCAACGGAGGAAGTCTTCCCCTGGGCGAAGAGGATGCACTCAAGTCAAGCGGACTGTATCTTTCCAGAGTTGGTAAGTTTCAGGTAGATGGCAACGGATATCTGACAGATGATTCAGGTAATTATGTGTACGGCTTTACAAGAACCGGAGACTTGACAGGCTCTACCTTTGATACCACAGCCCTGACCCCTCTTAAAATTCCTACAAAGTCCGATATGGCAAGTGTAGGCAATAAAAATGCTGCGGATAAGATAGCAGAAGCAAAAAAGAAGCTTGAAGAGGCAAGAGCAGTATTTAATGCCATGGATGCAGAGCTGGGGAATGCAAGGGATGCTTATATTAAGGCCAATGACAATTACGAGACTGAATATACCGCTGCCGGCATCAAAGCAGCCAAGACTGACATGGATACAAAAAAGACTGCGATGGATGATGCATACCGGTTATGGCTGGAGGACAAGGACAATGCGGGGGCAAAGACAGATTATCTTACCAAAAAGGCAGATTATGACCTGGCAAACAGTAAATTTATCGTAGCCCAGGCCAGCGTGAGGAAAGCAGTCGCCCTGGCTCCTGCTAAAGTGACGGAGTTAAATGATGCTGTGACAGCTTACACAACAGCATATTCGGCTTATATCATGTCGGATGCCTCCACAGATCCTAGTTACGAGACAAAGAAAACGGCTTATACCACAGCCAAGGCCGAATTGGATAAAATTCAGGCCGAACTGTCAAAAATTGAGGATAAATCTCCGGAAGGCCTGCGGGATTCTGCAAAACAGGCAGTTGATGCGGCAGCCGCAAAGGTAACTGCGGCTAAAACAGCAGTAGAAAATGCAGAGAAAACACTGGAAACCGCTCAGAATTCTGCTACTTCCACAGCAGTAGGGAACGCTTCGGCAGATGACACTCTGGCATCCCTGACTAATTACAAGATTCAGACGGATGGCACGATTGTGGGTACTGCTACAGACGGAGGATTTACCATTGTAGTGGGTAAGATTGCCCTGGCCGGCGTACAAAATACAGGCGGCCTTGAAAAGGACAGCGGTTACTATTACAACATGGGCGCCAATACAGGTAATATAAGCGTCTATGAAGGCGGAGGTACGGAAGGGCGTATCCTTGGCAATTATTTAGAGCAGGCAAAGGTTGATCTTGCTACAGAAATGACTGAGATGATCACCACCCAGAGAGGGTTCCAGGCAAACTCAAAGATCATTACGGTAACGGACCAAATGCTTGATGAACTGGTTAATATGAAGCGTTAATAATATGCTTTTACAGTGATCCGGGGAGGCGGCTGCCGCCTCTTCGGACTTAAGGAGTGATAAAGCTATGATTCGTCTAACAAGGCTGAATGACGAGGAATTTATAATTAACTGCGGACAGATTGAAAGGGTTGAATCCATCCCGGAATCAAATATAATATTGGTCAGTGGAAAGCATTATGTGGTAAAGGAAAGTATAGATGAGATTATAAACCGAGTGGTTGAATATAATGCCCGAATATATGCATGCGCTCAAAGAATGAAAGTTTAATCCAGGCAGTGCCTGGGCTATGGGAGGTTATTCATGGATATATCATTGATTGTTGGATGGATAATGGGAGTTGGTTTGATTGTTTACGGAATCGGGATTCAAAAGATTGGAAACTTCATCGACATGCCCAGTGTTATCATCGTTGTTGGAGGAACGCTGGCAGCTTTGATCGCCAGTTACCCATTCAAAGTTCTCGCACAGGTTCCGAAACATATCGGAATCATGCTCAGTCCTCAAAAGTACAATGCGGAAAAGGTTATTGACACCCTGGTGGATATGGCGAAAACAGCCAGAAAAAAAGGGCTCCTGGTCTTAGAGGAACAGGCAAACGGAATAAAGGACCCCTTTCTTAAACAGAGCATCATGCTGATCGTGGATGCAATGGATGCAGAAAAGATCAGGGAAATGCTGGAAAGTGAAGTATCTGCCATGTTTGAGCGTCATGACCAGGATGTGAGCATGTATGAAAAAGGCACCTCAGTGGCACCGGCTTTTGGTATGATCGGAACCCTGGTAGGACTGGTAAACATGTTGAAGAGTATGAATATGGATGGCGGAGGTGCAAGCAGCCTGGGTGCAGATATGTCGGTTGCTTTGATCACTACTTTTTATGGCTGTGTTCTGGCTCACCTGCTGTTTGGACCAATGGCCAAAAAGCTTCGTATCCGGAATGATGAGGAGCTTTTGTATAAGCAGATCATCATAGAAGGTGTCCTGTCCATTCAGGCGGGGGACAATCCCAAGTATTTGGAAGAGAAGCTTTTATCTTATCTGTCCCAGGGGCAGCAGAATAAGATCATGAAGAAGAGAAGCGGCGGTGCTGGAAAAGAAGACACTGCGGCATCATAAGCCCATTTGGATTTCGGGCAGTTACTTAAAACAGGGAAACAGGTGGTTGTATGATAAAGAAAGATAAGAAGCCGGAAGAGCTTGGAAGCTGGATGGATACATATGGAGACATGGTTACATTGTTGCTGTGCTTCTTTGTCCTTCTGTATTCTATGTCCTCCGTTGACCAGAGCAAATGGAAGCTGTTGGTGCAAAGCTTTAATCCCAGCTCCTTAGAAGGATCGGATCAGGTGGTACTGGATGCCAAGGTAACGGAAGGGGGAGGGGAATTGACAGGCGGCATTCCCGATGACGGCGGAGGCACTACAGAGTTTGATGAACTGTATCTGGTCTTAAAAAAGATCGTCGATGATCGGGATATGCAGGACAGTGTAGAAATTACCCGTGGGGACGGCTTCACATTTATTTCGTTTCGTGATAAAGTATTTTTTGACGGAGACAGCTCGGTTCTCCGCATGGAAGGAAAAGAAGTTCTTAGTCAATTTGCCGCTGTCATGTCGCAGACAAATAATTCAATAAAAGAAGTTCAGGTATTGGGACATACATCCCAGGGGGATCCGGAAAGGCCGAACAATATTCGTAATGACAGAATGCTGTCTGCCCAACGTTCCGCGGAAGTTATTATCTATCTCCAAAGCCAAAATGCGGTTTCACCGGAAAAGCTGGTGGGCATGAGCTTTGGACAGTTCCGTCCGATTGCGCAGTTTAATACGGAAGAGGGACGGGCCCAAAACCGCCGTGTAGAGATCCTGATAACCAAGAATGATACGGTAGAAAAATCCCTGGAGGAGTATTATAACCAGGTATACTATAACAATCAGGAAAATACCGGCAATTAAATAATTAGCGGGAGTGAAACAGATGGCTGAAATATTATCTCAAAGTCAGATTGATGCACTGCTCAATTCCCTGCAGGGAAGCAGCGAGCCCATCGAAGAGATTGAAAAGAAAGAAAACGAAATAAAATACAGGAAGTATGACTTTTACAGTCCGAAAAAGTTTACAAAAGATAAGCTTAAGATTTTAAAAAGTATCTTTGATAATTATTCCAGAATTGCAGGCTCCCAGATCAATAGTTTATTCCGTACATCCAGTGAATTGTCAGTAGTTACTGTGGAGGAACAGAGGTATTATGAATTCGGCAATGCCCTAAGTGACAATGATGTTCTGACTCTTGTCAATGTAACGCTGCCGGACAGCTCCAAGAATCCGCCTCTTTTGATCAATTCCAGCATGACACTGATGCTGAGCCTGATTGACCGAATGCTGGGAGGAGTGGGAGATGATACGGCTGTTGACGCATCCTATACCTATACGGAAATTGAGATGGCCTTGTATCGAAGGGTGATTCAATATATCATCGGTGCGTTAAAGGATTCCTGGTCCAGCTATATTAACCTGAATTTTGAACTGTCCAGGCTGGAAGAAAACCCAAGCATGTTTCAGGAAATCGGCGTTGATGAAACGATTGTGATTGTTGTCATTGATGTGGATATGAAAGAGTGCTCAGGAAGACTCAATGTTTGTATTCCTGGAAATTTACTCATGAACATATTTGATATCATGGATAAACGGAAGCACAGTGCAATGGGAGACGAAGCTAACAGTCAGGACAATAAGCAGGAGATCATGAACAGCATTAAAGCTTCCGACTTATTGGTTCGCGCTCAGGTAGGAGAAGCGGTGATTACTCTTGATGATGTATACAATCTTCATGTGGGAGATGTGATCAACCTGGGTACTCCGAAGGATTCCAACGTACAGTTGTATGTAGAGGACCAGCCATGGTTCAGAGGCCAGTTAGGCGTCCATAAACGGAATGTGGCGGTTCGGATCGAAGACCATGTTGAAAAAGGAAATTACCAGGCCGGTGAAAGCTGAGTCAGGGATTACATAAAGAATTAAGGATGATAAAAGGAGATGCAAAGAAATGGCGAAAATATTATTGGTAGATGATGCGGCGTTTATGAGAATGATGATTAAGGATACCTTGACAAAGAACGGATATACCGATATTTATGAGGCTTCCGATGGAGCACAGGCAGTTCAGATGTTTTCTGAGGTCAATCCGGATCTTGTGATCATGGATATAACCATGCCGAATATGGATGGTCTGGAGGCATTAAAGCTTATTAAGGCGAAAGCGCCTAATGCCGCAATTGTAATGTGTTCCGCTATGGGACAGGAGAGTATGGTAATCGAAGCAATCAAATCCGGGGCAAAGGACTTTATTGTGAAACCGTTTAAACCAGACAGAATACTGAAGACAGTCACAGGTATCATAGGCTAGGCCTTGCGATAAAGGAGAGTGGGTATGTCGTTTTTAAGTTCTATGAACATCAGTGCGTCGGCAATGACGGCACAGCGTCTTCGGCTGGATATTGCATCGGAGAACATTGCAAATATTGATACTACAAGGACAGAAGCCGGTGGCCCTTACCGGAGAAAGATGGTAGTTCTTGAAGCCAGAAGTGAAAACAATTTCCGGAGGACCCTGATGAATGCGGCTGGCTTAGGCCGGCAGCAAAGTACCGGGGGCGTCAGGGTTTCACAGCTCGTGGAAGATGCCAGTCCCTTCAAGTCCGTCTACAGCCCGGAACATCCGGATGCAGATGAAAATGGCTATGTGCAGATGCCCAATGTGGATCTGATTAAGGAGACTGTGGACAGTATGTCTGCAACCAGGTCTTATGAAGCCAACATAACTGCATTTAATGCGATAAAGTTTATGGCTTCCAAGGCATTGGAAATCGGGAAATAAGGCGTGATATGGCATAGAGGGCTAAATGAGTATAGAGGGAGAAGAGTTGTATGGATTCGAAGAATTTTAGCGCATTTGAGATTGATGCCATAGGTGAAATACTGAATATAAGCCTGGGAGCCTCAGCCACTGCAGTATCTACCATGCTCAATGCCAGAGTTGACATTACCACACCAGTGGTCAGGGTATTGTCAAAAGATGAATTTGAAATTTCAAACCTGGAACCGGCAATAGGGGTGGAGATTACCTACATATCAGGACTTAGCGGAAGTAATCTCATGCTCTTAAAGAGACATGATGTAAAAGTAATTGTAGATATGCTGATGGGGATGGAAACCCCGGAGGAAGAATTCGAGCTGAATGAACTGAACATCAGTGCGATTTGTGAGGTCATGAATCAAATGATGGGTTCGTCAGCAACGGCTTTGTCTGAATTTTTAAGCAAGACCGTTAATATTTCAACCCCTACATCCTTTGAGGTTGAGAACGTCAATGATTTCAAAGATAAATACTATCACGATGAAAATCTTATGGTGGTTGTAGGATTTACATTAAAGATTGCAGACCAGTTGGAAAGTGAGTTCATCAATGTGATGCCCCCAAGTCTTGCAAAGGAATTGGTTGGAGGATTTTTCCCTCAGGAGAGCGAGGTGCCGGAACCGGAACCTGCTCCTATACCGGCCCCGGCCCCAGCGCCGGCGCCTGCGATGTCAGGAGGGGGGATTCTCTCTCAGGAAGAGATCGAAAAACTTTTGGCAGGCAACACCCAGCCGGAACCGGTACCAGAGCCTCAAAAGGCGCCGGAACCAGTACATTCAACAGGCGGAATCCTGTCCCAGGAGGAGATCGAGAAGCTTTTGGCAGGAAGCATGACTTCGGAGCCTTCAAAAACAGAGCCTCCCAAAATGGAACAGCCGCCGGCTGCAGCTCCTGTGGGCCAAGTATCTGAAACAGACCGGATGGCAATGCAGCAGATGATGCAGCAGATGCAGATGCAGCAGCAAATGATCCAGCAGATGCAGCAGATGATCCTGCAACTGCAAAGCGGGCAGCAAAACGCTCCCAAGAAGGAAGTCCAGGAGCCTAAGACCATTAGCGTTAAGCCCATTCCTCAGAACAGCCTGCGGGAAGGCGACGCCAGCTATGAGGAGCAGGAAGAAAACCGGGAATTGATCATGGGCGTGCCCCTGGAGGTTTCTGTGGAAATCGGAAGAACCAGAAAGCTGGTAAAGGAAATTCTTGAATTTACCAAGGGTTCTCTGGTCATCCTGGACAAGCTTGCTGGCGAACAGGTGGATTTATATGTAAATGGACGGTGCATTGCCAAGGGTGATGTGGTCGTTGTTGATGATAATTTCGGCATCCGTATCACGGAGATTACGAAGAAGAACTTAGAATAGAGAGGAAGTGGCTGTATTTGGGCAATATAATTAGTCTGGCATCGGTGCTGATTCTTACCATTTTGATTCTATACTTAAGCCATCTGTTTACGAAGAGCCTTGGTAATAGGATGGGAATGAAGCGGAGCGGAAGCTGTATGCAGATGCTGGACAGGCTTCCCCTTGGACAGGATAAAGCAGTAGCGGTCATCCGTACCGGGAGCCGTTATTATCTAATTGGTATTGCTTCCTCTCAAATAACTCTGCTTGCGGAGCTTTCCGAAGAGGAAGTTCCCAAAGAGACAACTGCTCCGTCTTCTTTTGGAGCAGAAGGATACGAGAATTTTAAAAATATATTAAAGAAATACACAGACAAACACAGGAAAGATGTGTGAGGAGGAATGGAATGAATACAGATGCCCTGGTTAATATAAACGGCGGAAGGGTCCCCACCCTGGAGCTTTTTCTCATTCTGACCATCATTTCATTGCTGCCTTCTATATTAGTGATGATGACATCCTTTACCAGGATTGTCATTGTCTTGTCTTTTACCAGAAATGCCTTGGGAATCCAGCAGACTCCTCCCAATATGGTGCTTGTAGGGATTGCGTTGTTTTTGACTCTGTTCATTATGGACCCGGTCATAAAGGACGTGAATACCAACGCTTACCAGCCGTATATTAAGGAGGAAATCAGTCAGGGAGAGGCATTGAAACGGGCTCAGGTACCCATGAAGCGGTTTATGCTGAAGCAGACAGAGAAAACGACCCTGAACCTTTTTGCTGATATGTCAAATACGGAAATGCCGGAAAACATAGAAGACCTTCCGATGACAGTGGTGATTCCGTCATTTATGACTTCTGAGTTAAAAAGAGCATTTACAGCCGGTTTTATGATTTTTCTGCCATTTATGCTGGTGGATATTGTTGTATCAAGTACTCTTATGTCCATGGGTATGGTCATGCTTCCTCCGGCTATGATTTCCCTTCCGTTTAAACTGCTTTTATTTGTAACAGTTAATGGCTGGGAGCTTTTGTTTACAAATCTGGTTAAAAGTTTTCACTACTGACGGGAGGATAGGATATGACGGAAGTTGCGCTTAGCGGTTTGATGTATGAGATGTTTGGGCTGGCCGTGAAGCTGGCTGGTCCGGTATTGGTGGTGAGTATGGTGGTGGGCGTTATTATTTCTATCCTGCAGGCCGCAACACAGATTCACGAACAAACCATTACCTTTGTTCCCAAACTGATCGTCATAGGGCTGATGCTTTTGATGATGGGGAGCAATATGATGGAGACTCTCCGGGATTTTACCATACATATTTTTAATACCATGCTGGGATAAGAGGGAAAGGAAGATTTAAATGCCGGATATAGGACAAATGATGCTTTTTTCCCTGATTTTCATGAGGATGTCTGGCTTTATCCTGTTGAATCCCATTTGGGGGAGAAGGAATGTTCCCAATGTTGTAAAGGGCGGAATGGTTATGGTGTTTACTTTACTGATCTATTCCTTTTCAGCAGCCCAGGTGCCGGAGCCGGTTAACTCCATAGAATTTGCAGTATTGATGATAAAAGAATTCATTATGGGTTATATCATCGGTTTTGTAATGGATTTGTTTCTCATGGTCATCACCTTTGCAGGCTTTATCATAGATTTCCAGATGGGATTGTCCATGGCAACGATTTATGACCCTCAGAGCAACGCTCAGGTCGCTATTACCGGAGGCCTTTGGAATACCTATTTTATTCTTCTTTTCTTTGCGGTGGATGGGCATCTGGCTCTGCTCAAGCTGCTTATACAATCTGCAGAGATCGTTCCATACGGGCAGGTGGTCTTAGGAACAAAGGTGGCGTGGGCGATGATAGAAGTGTTCATTCAATGCGTAATCATGGCCATTAAATTTTCATTTCCTATTATAGCAATAGAATTTATAACAGAAATAGCAGTGGGAATTCTGATGAAAATGATTCCTCAGATCAATGTGTTCGTTGTAAACATACAGGCCAAGCTGGTGATTGGGCTGCTTATGCTGATTTTCCTGTTTTCTCCCATGTCAGAATATTTGGGCGATGTAATAAACCAGATGCTTCTTACGGTCCAGAGTATGATCAGGCTGATGTAAGCGCTTGGCAAACACCCTGGGGATATCCCTTAACGCCCGGTGCCCGATAAAGCGGGGCGGGTCCTGTCCGGGAAGCATGTCCGGAAAAGAGGAAAGGATGTGATGAACGGCAATGGCAGGTGATTCAAAAACCGAGAAAGCCACACCCAAAAAACGGAGGGATGAACGAAAGAAAGGTCATGTCGCCGTCAGTAAGGATGTGGTAATGATCGCTTCTCTTCTTGGTATATTCATGATGCTGAAGCTGTTGTTTCCCTTCATGTACAAAACCTTGCGGAACTATATGATAAAGTATATAAGCCTGGCACCGGCGGCAGAGACTTTGTCCGATTATACGACAAAGGCTTATATGGATACGGTGATAGCCGTGTTAAAGGCATGTTTTCCGATTCTTCTGGTTGCTGTCCTGCTGGCAGTGGTTGCTACAGGAATACAGACAAGGTTTCTGTTTACCAAAAGCAGCATGGCTCCTAAGTTCGACCGGCTGAATCCGCTGCAGGGGATCAAGAATATCTTGTCAGTCAAAAGCCTTGTGGAGCTGATAAAGAGTCTCATAAAAATCATTATTTTGATCATAATCCTTTACCAGATTATCAGAGGGGATTTAAGAGCGGTGGCAAGGACCATTGACATGGAACTTCAGGATTCGGCTGTGTATGTACTGAACGCCATTCTTGAGATGATCACAAAGGTTTCCATCGTATTTCTGGGAATTGCGGGATTTGATTATTTTTACCAGTGGTGGGATTTTGAGCGCCAGATCCGGATGTCAAAGCAGGAATTAAAGGAAGAATACAAGCAGACCGAAGGAAACCCTGAAATCAAGGGGAGGATCCGTAACATACAGAGAGAACGTGCACGTTCCAGAATGATGCAGGAGGTCCCTTCTGCAGACGTGATCGTGCGTAATCCTACCCATTACGCAGTGGCGTTGCGGTACAATATTGAAAAAGACAGTGCGCCTGTACTGGTGGCAAAAGGCCAGGATGAACTGGCTCTTAGAATTGTAGCGGTAGGTGAGGAGAACGGGGTGTATGTGCTTGAGAATAAGCCCTTAGCCAGAGGGATTTATGCCAGCACCAAGGTGGGCGCTGAGATTCCCCCGGAATACTACGGCATGGTAGCCGAAATTCTTGTATACGTATACCGTATGAATAACAAGATTATAGAATAGATAAGAACGGCAGAGATACTTGAAAGAAATGGTGTAAAAGAATGAAGAATTTACTGAAAAATTCCGTAGTAGTTTTTGTTATTGCGATTGTACTTCTGTTGATTATCCCATTGCCTCCATTTTTATTGGATGTAATGATTATCATAAATATTACCCTTTCCATGATAATCTTATTGATAACCATGAACATAAAGGAGCCATTGGAATTTTCCATCTTTCCGGCTCTGCTGTTGGTTACCACCCTGCTGCGTTTAGGGTTAAATGTATCTACCACACGTAATATCTTATCAAATCAGGGATCATCAGGCCAGGTGATCAAAGCCTTTGGTGATTTCGTATTACAGGGAAATGTAGTCGTTGGTTTTATCATATTCCTGATCATCGTATTGGTAAACTTCCTTGTTATTACAAAAGGTACGGAGCGTGTATCAGAGGTTGCAGCCAGATTTACCCTGGATGCCATGCCTGGAAAGCAGATGGCCATTGATGCGGATCTAAGCTCCGGCCTGATCAATGAACAGGACGCAAAAATAAGACGGTACAAGATTCAGAAAGAGGCGGATTTCTATGGCGCCATGGATGGTGCTACCAAGTTTGTAAAGGGAGACGCCATCATTTCCATAATCGTTACTGCCATTAACTTTATTGGCGGAACCATCATCGGTATGGTGCAGTCGAATCTGGCTTTTGATCAGGTGTTAGCCGTTTACTCCATTGCAACGGTGGGTGACGGACTTGTTTCCCAGCTTCCGGCCCTTTTGATCTCTACAGCCACAGGTATGATCGTTACCAGAGCTGTTTCAGAAGGCAGCTTGAATGAAGACGTTTCCGCTCAGTTCATGGCTCAGCCTAAGGCCATTATGACCACTGGCTTTGTCATGATCGTTCTCATGCTGGTGCCTGGAATGCCAAAGCTTCAGTTGGCGATTATGGCGACGGTGCTGGTAGTCGTGGGATACCGTCTGGGACAGAAGGTAAAGCTGTCGGCAGTGAAAACCCAGGAAATTGCGGCAACGTCCATGATGGAAGAACGAACTGAGCCTGCGGCAGATGAAGAATCCTATTACCGGGATGTAAACAATGTATATTCTCTCATTAACGTTGAACCTATCGAAATGGAATTCGGCTACAGCCTGATCCCTTTAATTGATGAAAACAGCGGCGGCAAGATGATTAACCGTATCGTCATATTCAGAAGGCAATATGCCCAGGATATGGGGTTTGTCATTCCTTCTGTCAGACTGAGGGACAGTTCAAGTTTAAATACCAATCAGTATATTATTAAGATCAGAGGGGAAGAAGTGGCCAGGGGAGAGATCCTGGTGGACTATTACCTGGCATTGGAGCCCCCCGGTCTTTCCGGGGAAGTAGACGGGATCGAAACGGTGGAACCGGCTTATGGAATTCCAAGTAAATGGATCCGCCCTGAGAACAAGGAAATGGCGGAAATTTACGGATATACGGTCATTGACCCTCTTTCCGTTATGCTGACTCATTTGTCTGAAACCATCAGGCAGCACGCCTACGAATTGTTAGGGCGTCAGGAGGTCATGCAGCTATTGGAAAACGTCAGGAAGCATTCCGCAGAACTGGTTGATGAGCTGTTTCCAAATCAGTTCACTTACAGCAGCTTTCAGAAGGTACTCAACAATCTTTTAAAGGAAGGCGTGCCGATCAAGGATATGGAGACCATACTGGGAACGATTGTAGACTCCATTCCAACCACCCGGGATATGGACGTCATTACTGAGAATATCAGAATTGCCTTAAAGAGGACCATAACCAGGATGTTCTGTGACGGAGGACAAATGAAGGTTCTTACTCTGGATGCAGAATTGGAAAAAAATATTATCGGAAGCATGGCAAAGGGAGAACAGGGAGTTTATCTGGCCCTCAGTCCGGATGTGATGCAGTCTGTGATCGGTCAGATGGGTGAACAGATCAAGAAATTCAGTGACTTAGATCAAAAGCCGGTGATTCTCACAAGCCAGGTTGTCAGACTGTATTTTTACCGCTTGATTGAACAGTTCTATCCCAATGTATATGTCCTTTCATTTAATGAGATTGCAAACAATATTCAGATACAGGCAGTTGGAAATATCACCATTTGACAGGATATTGCGTCAGAAAGGCGGTGCTAGTCGGAATGGAGCAGGATTTCACCCAATATACCAATGAAGATTTATTAGTTAAATATAAGCGGACAAAAGATATCAAGATGAAGCATGAGCTTGTCATGCGCTACATGTATATGGTCAGAAGTATTTCCATTCAGATGAGGGATGTGTATTTAAGCTTTGCCCAGGTGGAGGATATTGTCAATGAAGGCGTGCTGACCATAATGAGCGGAATTGAAAAGTTTGACCCGGAAATGAACGTTAAATTTGAAACCTATATTTCCAAAAGGATCCGGGGCATGATCATTGATATGGCGCGTAAGCAGGACTGGATTCCAAGAAGCGTAAGGAAGAACGCCAAGGAATTGGATAGCGCTGTTATGGAATTATGCAACCGGCTGGGCCGTTTTCCTTCTCCAAAGGAAACCGCAGAATATATGAATATCAGCCTGGAAAAGTACCAGGAAGCCCTTGGCAAAACCAATGTTTACAGTGTTCTATCTCTGGATATGGTTCTGGAGGCAGGAAATGACAATAAAAAAACGGTGCAGCTTCCGGCGGTCAATGAAAATGAACAGCCAGAAGATCATTATCTGCAGGAAGAATTTAAACAGATCCTGGTTTATGCAATAAATAACTTAAAAGAAAATGAACAAAAGGTTATTTCGTTGTATTATATGGACGAATTAAATATGAAGGAGATTGCACAGGTCATGAATGTCAGTGAGCCGAGAATCTCACAGATTCACTCCAACGCGATTCAAAAGCTGAAGCTGTATCTGACCGGTTTTATAAATGGGAAATAGGAAATACCTTACAGGTATACCTTTACGCCCAAAGTGCACGGGCAGCTAAATAGGAAAGGGGCAAAACGTTATGTTTCATGGATTTTATAATCTGGCATCAGGAATGCTGTACCAGAATCGGAATTTAAATGTCATAAGCAACAATATGGTCAATGTCAGCACTCCGGGCTATAAGTCGGACAAGCTGGTCAGCACCACATTTAAGGATGAGATGCTCTACAGAAATGGCAACCGGAATAAAAGCAATTCTGTGGAGATCGGATCGGTATCCATGATTCGTGCCGCCAGAACCGCAAAAACGTCTTATGACCAGGGAGCTCTGGAGGAAACCGGGGGGAACCTGGACTTTGCCCTTACAAAGCCTGGATTTTTTACCATTGAGGATACAAACGGGAACCGGCTCTATACGAGAAATGGTTCCTTCCGCCTGGATGATGAGGGATATCTCTGCTTATCTTCTCAGGGCAGGGTATTGGGAGAAGACGGAAATCCCATCGCGCTTCCATCAGACCACATTACTGTTGACAAATTAGGCAATATTTACGAAGTGTCCTTAAAGGGGCTGGGAACCGACGAAGACGGCGGGGATTCAGAAGAGACGGAACCAACGCTTTTAGGAAAGATCGGGGTAGCAGACTTTGCAGATTACACCCAGCTTGTTAAGGATGATAACGGCACATATACAACCACGGCGGAAGCGACTGCAGTAAATGGGGGAATCCAATGGAAAACCATCGAACGTTCCAATATCGATCCCATTGATGAGATGACCTCCATGATGAGCAGCCAAAGAGCTTCTCAAAGTGCTGCACAGGTGCTCAAAATGTATGATCAGCTTATGGGCAGGATTGTCAGCGACATAGGCAGAGTATAAGGGAGGTAGATCGATGGAACAGTCATTTTACGTAGGCGCTTTGGGCGCTATGGGCCAGCAGACAAAGCTCAGTGTCGTTTCTAATAATGTGGCAAATGTGAATACCGTAGGCTTTAAAGCCCAGTACAGTGTTTTTTCGGATCTGGTGCATGCTGAAATGAGAAACACTCAGGGAAATAACGGAGCGAAATCCGGAAGCGGAACAAAGGTTGACCAGGCAAAGACGGATTTTTCGGTCATGTCTTATAAGGAAACCGGCCTTGACCATGATTATGCCATTGCAGGAGAAGGCTTTTTCATGTTAAAGGATCCGGTTACCAACGAAGTTTCCTATTCCCGTGACGGACGCTTTCAGTTGTCACAAATGGAAGACAAGTTCTATCTCGTGAATTCAGACAACAAAAGAGTTCTCAATATGGACCAGGAAGAGATTTCCTATGACGTAAAACCCTCTACATATCCGGGAAATGAGGCTGAAACAGAAGAGGAAGAAACAGAAGTGGAGGAGGGAGAGCATGATCCCCGGGCAATCGGAGTGTATACCTTTGCAAGAAGGGATGGCATTGAGAGCCAGGGAGATAATGTTTTTTCCGTAACCGCAAAAAACGGGGAACCGATTCTGCTTGAAAAAGCCAAGGTGGTAAAGGGTGCCTTAGAGGAGTCAGGAGTGGATTTTGCCCAGGAAATGACCAGAATGATTGAGGCGCAGAGAGCCTATTCCTATGCGCTTAAGATGGTGCAGACTTCCGATGAGGTTGAGTCGACAATAAATTCTCTGCGGTAAAAACCATAAGTAGTGAGGAAAGAGGGCGATATCATGAAAATAACGCGTTACGATGAAATGAATAGTTTGGGCCTGGATCTCATCAGGGAAATCGGAAGTATAGGTACAGGAAATTCGGCCACTGCGCTGTCCTCCATGTTAGGAAAAACCGTTCGTATGACACTTCCGGATGTGAAGATTCTGGGCTATAACGAAGCCATTAAGTATCTGGGAGATCCGGAAGAAATTGTAGCTGCTATTCTGGTCAAGATGACTGGAGAGATCAATGGCCTGATGCTGTTTATCCTGAAGCTGGATTTTATCAATGAGGTCCTGACCAGCGTCATGCAGCAGAATATTGAAGATTATTACCAGTTGAATGTTTTGGAAACCTCAGCATTGGAGGAGATCGGAAATATCATCATCTCCTCTTATGTAAATGCAATGTCATCCCTAAGCGATGTTACCATTAATTTGTCGGTTCCGGATATAGCTGTAAATATGCTGGGCGGAATCTTAAGCGTTCCAATGGTGGAATTTGGCTATCAGACAGATAAAATGATGATGATCAGCGGGCAATTTGTAATAGGGGGGAAAGTGCTTCATAGCGATCTTCTGATGATGCCGGATATACAATCATTGAACTTTTTAATGGAAAAACTGGGGATAGCTAATGGATAAACAATTAACGGTTGGAATTGCAGACATGAAGTTTGCCAGGCAAGAGGGGATTCTGATTACTTATGCACTTGGTTCCTGTATTGGAATCAGTTTGTATGATCCTATGATCAAGCTGGGGGCTCTTGTGCATATTATGCTTCCTGAGGTATTTGGATTGGGAGACGGCAATATATTTAAGTATGCGGATACAGGGCTTGCGGAAACGTTTCGAAAGATTGAGATAATGGGAGCCAGGAAACCCAGACTGATCGCTAAAATCGCCGGGGGGGCCAAAATGTTCGAATTGCAGGGTAACAGCACCCTTGGAAATATCGGTGCCCGTAACATTATCAGCGTGAAACAGATTCTTCATTCAGAGGGGGTCCGCCTTGCTGCCGCGGACGTGGGAGAAAATTATGCACGGACCATGACCTTTGATGTGAACACCGGGCAGGTAAAAATTCGGACTTACGGCAGAGCGGAAATTGTTTTGTAAACATTATGAACCGGCAGAAGTATGCCGATATTTTATTAGGCAGATGTTTTTGCTGGATTATATTGGGATAAAGGAGAAGAGCTATGGCAGAAACAGATATTTTATTAGAATCAGGAACCAATGAGATTGAAATAATGGAATTTACCATTTACGGTGAATTGTATGGAATTAATGTTGCCAAAGTACGTGAAATAATGATGTCAGATAAGGTGAAGCCCATCCCTCATGCCCATCCTTCTGTGGAAGGTATCTTTAAGCCGAGAGACATTCTTCTCACTGTAATCGACCTTCCTAAGTATCTGACCGGGAGTGCAACAGAAAAACAGAGCAAGGACCTGTTCATTATCACCAACTTTAACAAGCTGCACATTGCGTTCCGGGTTCACAGCGTCGTTGGAATCAGCCGTATCTCATGGAAGAATATACAGAAACCGGATGATACCATAAGCCGTGGAGAGGAAGGCGTGGCAACAGGCATTGCTCAGTGCGGTTCTGATCTGGTTACCATTCTGGACTTTGAAAAGATCGTAGCGGACATTGCGCCGGAAACAGGGATCCAGTTAGATGAAATCAACAGACTGGGACAAAGAGAGAGAATGGATTACCCCATCCTCATTGCAGAGGATTCCATCCTTCTGACAAAGATGATAGAAGCAGCCTTAAAGAAAGCCGGTTATGACAATCTGACCTTTAGAAATAACGGCCAGGAGGCCTGGGATTATCTGCTTAAAGTCCGGTTTGATTCGGATTTGAATAAAAAGGTAGGTCTGATCATTACGGATATTGAGATGCCGGAAATGGATGGGCACCGCCTGACAAAGCTGGTGAAAGAAGATAAGAATTTAAAGCATATTCCTCTGGTTATTTTCTCTTCCATGATCAACGAGGAATTAATGATCAAAGGAAAGCAGTTAGGAGCTGACGAACAGTTAAGCAAACCGGAGATCGGCCATTTGGTTGAAGTGATCGATCATTTGCTTCAGAGGAGGGAAAAGAATGGATAAGTATGTCACCCGGCAGCCCATTAAGGCACTGAAGGAGGACAGGATTATCGGCTATGAGATATTGTTTCAGAAAGATTATGACTCACTTTACAGCAGCTCCGATGTAGCAGCGGCTGATACTATTGCGGGTTTTCTGATGCAAAATACGGAAAGTATTTTTCGTGATAAGCTCACCTTTGTAACATTTACTCCTTCTTTACTATTTCGGAACACACCAAAGATTTTTGACAGAGAGAAAATGGTAATTCAAATTGAAGACCATGTGATGATCCATCCCCTGTCACCCACTATAATCAGGAAATACCGGGCAGAAGGCTATGTCTTTGCCATTAACGATTTTCAGTTTTCTCCCAAATATTTTTCCATGCTGGATTATGTCACTTACATAAAGATTGATGTTAGAAATAAAAATAGCGTAAAAGACCGTACTTCCCTGACCAATCTTGTCAATACCATGAAAGGCTTTGATAAGAAGTGCATTGCAACCGGAGTCAACACAAAGGAAGAGTATGAAATGGCCCTGGAGATCGGAGCCGACTTTGCGGAAGGAAGCTATGTTGCAGAGGCAATGGCGAAAAAGGTGAACCGCATGGAGTTTCTGGAAGGGAACTTCTTCCAACTGGTTGTTGAGGTATCAAAGGATGAGCCTGATATCGAGCAGATAGAAGAAATCATAAAACGTGATGCTGCCTTAAGTTATTCTCTTCTTAAGATTGTCAATTCCGCTTATTTCGCCCTGCGCAGGAGAGTATCCTCCATACGCCAGGCGTTGGTGACCATGGGGATCAGCCAGTTAAAGCAGTGGGTATATCTCTTAAGCTTTAATAATGACTTTGATAATAACGAATCCCTGGAAGCCACCATGAAGATGTCTTTCCTGCGGGCTAATTATGCCATGGCTCTTTCCGACCACGTGCAGGACCTTCCCATTATCCGGTCAGAGGTCTATATGATGGGAATGTTCTCTACCCTTCAATATATGATCGATGCTCCTTTAGAGGAAATACTGGAAGAGGTGCCCGTAGCTCAGGAAATCAAGGATGCGCTCATAAGGCAGGAGGGAATTTGCGGAACCCTCTACAAGCTCATTTTGAGCTATGAAAATGCGGAATGGAAGAGTGTAAGAGTTTTGGCAGATCAATTAGGCATTCCTTCCGGCCAACTGGCCCAGACATACATGGATTGTGTTGAAGCCGTCAATGAGATATGGAGTGGTCTTACAAGCAGTGTATCCCAGAATGAAGAGGAAAAAACCCACGCCTAATGGTGTGGGTTTTCTTTTACAATTGAGCAGGCTTTTGTCAGCTCTACAATAATTAACTGGGAATAACGGTTGGAATAATAGTTCAGTAACGGAGATGCAGAGGGGGGTTCCACAACAATATACTTAGGCGGAAGGTTGGTCAGTGCCAGCGCTGTTACATCGGCAATGCACCGGCCGCATACGCATACATCGAATTTCTCCATGTAATCTTTTACTCTGTTTTTCACCACATATTCCATGACATTTAAATACTCATAGTCTAAGGGTTTGGACTCAGGAATTTCAGATATGGGAACCTGCTCAGAAGGCATTTCTTTCATGGACTGTGTTTCCTGTGCAGAAGAATCTTCCATTTGGGGACCTTCCTCTTTGAGATCTTCCTCCCCGTATTCCTCTTCCTCCAGGCGCTGCTTGATTAATTCTGCAACAGGATCCGGTGCTGAGGATGACATATCGATAATGGATATGGGGGAGGGGGTTAATGGTCCATCCTGTGTTTGGATGGAGGCCTGCTGGGCCAAAACTGTCAGCTCTTTGATGGTTCCGCCCTGCTCCGGTGTGAGGCTGGCCGCAACATTCTCCTTTGCTGCTTCTGATTTCGAGGATTCGGAATCATCGCCGGCCAACAGGTTCATGACGTGGGCTGTTTTACTGCTTTTTCGTGCCATTGCTTATGCTCCTCTCAAGGTTATTAATTCCTGCGCTGTTTAATCCGTTCTAATACTTCTGCAACCAGTGCTTTATAGTCTAAGGCAGGATTGGAGCGGGGGGCATAATCCAGAAGGCTTTCTCCCTGAGCAGGTGCTTCCGCAACGGAGACACTGGACCGGATATGGGTGTTAAACACAGCGGTACCGATCTGGACTGCAATGTTTTGGGCCATTTCTTTAACTTCTCTGGAAAGAAGTGTTCTGGGGTTATATTTGTTAAGCAGGATTCCCAGGACAACCAGATCCGGATTCACAGAGGAGCGGACCGTATTGAGCGTCTCTTTGATCTGGGAAACCCCTAACAGGCTTAGAATTTCCGGAACCATGGGAATGATCAGATAGTCTGCCGCTGCATAGGCATTAACGGTCAGAATGTTCAGGGCAGGAGGAGTATCAATGATAATATAATCATAATAACCGGCCACGGTTGAAAGGATGTTCTTCAGCATGCATTCCCTCTGCTTCCCTGTAAATTCCAGCTCAGCGCCGCTTAAAAGAATGTTGGAAGATATCACATCACAGTATTTTGAAGGCCGGATTGCCTCCTGTAAGGTGGCGGTTCCTTTAAAGACTTCATATATGGTGGCACAGGATTCGATTTCAAGGCCGAGACTGAAGCCTAAATTACCCTGGGGGTCTAAATCCACTGCCAAAACTCTTTTATGTTCCATGGCCAGACCGCAGGCAAGAGAGCAGGAAGTGGTTGTTTTGCCTACGCCGCCTTTTTGATTTGTAATAGCAATTACAGTTGACAACTTCGTTTCCTCCATTCATAAATTGAGATAATACTATTATCTTAAGTATACAATATGTCGATAAATAAGTATAGCGAAAACAAGAAAAAAACCGATTTTTGACGAAATTTGGTTTGTGTACATAATTAGAAAGGAGTTCTATATGGCATCGATATCAAGCAGTGTCAGCAGCGTTTCTTCTATCAGGGGCTACGGCGGTCTTGTCAGCGGTCTGGACAGGGACAGCCTGATCCAGGGAATGACCTCTGCCACAAGGGCTAAGATTGCAAAACAGCAGAAGCAAGCACAGACTTATTTATGGAAACAGGAGGCCTATCGCTCCGTCAGCTCTAAGCTTGTGGAATTCTCACAAAAGTATACATCTTATGTCAATCAGTCAACCAATATTTCCAGCCCCAGCTTTTGGGCAAAAAGCAACATTACGGCAATCGGGGAATACAGCAAGTATATCAGCGTATCAGGAAGCTCGTCCCTTGCGGATTCCATGTCCATTGTGGGCGTGAAGCAGTTAGCAAAGGATGCCAGCATGTCATCCATCGGAACTGTGTCCGACCAGTCGCTCACAACCGGAAGCATTAATTTGGGAACAGAGGATGTCAGCACCCTGGAGGGGCAGAGCATTTATTTCAAATATGGCACAAAGACCTATGGGGTTTCATTAAGCAGCGGTACTACAAAGGATGGCTTCACCTACGATTATTCCAATGGAGCAAAGGCGCAGGAATCCATTACCAAGGCCCTTAAGAATGTTTCCATCGGAGATGGAAAGACACTGGCAGATGTGATTAAGGTGAAGGCTGATCCTTCCAATCCAGGGGATCCGTCAGGTACTGTTTTTAAGCTGGATTTTCAATCAACCGATAACGCCGGAAATACAATTCAGATCGCAGGAGGAAGCAAAGCAGCGCTTAAAGCTCTTGGCATCGAGGATATTGACAGCCTGTCTGATGATGACAAGAACATTACTTCCTCAGGCTTATCGACAGAGCTGGCAGGAAGGACTCAGACCTTTTTTGAGTCAAAGTCTTTTGCAGACCGGGTAGGCGGAAAGAACATCAGCTTTACTTACAATGGTACTACAAAATCCATACAATTTGACAGTGCCGAAGGGCTTCAGGGGATGATCGGCGGCAATGATAAAACTTCCTTAGAGTCTATTGCAGCCGATTTAGAAACAAAGCTGGGTAAGGCGTTTGGATCAGGCAGAATTAAGGTGGGGGTTCAGGAGGATACCAAGAACGGCGGTTATCAGTTGAAATTTGAAACCATGAATCCTGCTACCAATACCGTGGATAATTCTTCCATATTGGCAATTTCCTCCGCTGACACAGGAGTGATCGGCAAGACGGGAGCGTTAAAGGTGGAGTATGGGGAGTCAAACCGTGTAAATCTTTCCTCAACTCTTGCCCAATCCGGATTAGCGGGAATTGCAGACGGAATTGAGCAAAAACTAGCTGACTTTAAAACCGCTTATGGCGTGGACTATGAAACCACTTATTTTTCAGGATCAGTAAAGGCAATGGAACTGATCGGAAAACTGGGAAGTAAGGTTACGGCTGATACTAAGGTTTCTGATTTAAAACAGTTGATTTCATCGAATTATTCCCAGTTATCGGATACAGTCTTAAGCAGCGTTTATGAGGCCATCGATCATTTTAAGACAGATGATAATACAAAGGTCAGTGACTTAAAGGATGCTATGAAAGATTATGTGGACAAAAGAGAGCTGAAGCTTACGGTCAATGACGTTAAAATTGAAGGTCTTTCCTACAACAGCACTCTGAATGATGTGATCGGCAAGGTAAATGCCTCTGATGCAGGTGTTACCATGAGCTATATGATGAATTCGGACAAATTTTCCATTGTATCCACAGCAGGCGGAGCCGCTGGAAAAATAGATTTCAGCGGCAGCGGCGATGAGGGGCTTCTGTTTGGTCAAAAGGATGTAAATTATACGGTTACCAAGGGCCAGGATGCGGTTATCGGGGTGAAATATGCAGGCTCTGATGATGTTGTTGATCTGGTGCGGGGCAGTAATTCCTTTAATCTTGATGGATTGAATGTTACTGTTAACGGTACCTTTGGATATAATTATGTAAAGGATGATACTAACGGAAAATATGTAAAGGATGGGGACGGAAAATATTTTAAGGTGGAGGATACCGCTGTGCGTTATACGGATACCGGAGTGGCTGATCCAGCCGGAGAGTATGTGAAGACAACGGATGGCACATATGTAAATGCCTCCGGTGGCTTTTATTCCATGGATACCTCGAATTCTGTCACATTCAATGCCAAAACCGATTCTGACAAGATCGTATCCGCCATAACCGATATGATCAAAGACTATAATGAGATCGTCAAATTAGTAAATGATGAGGTTACTACAAAACCAAACAGAAGCTATGAGCCTCTGACAGATGAACAGAAAGAGGAATTGACGGAAGACCAGATTAAGAAATGGGAAGAAAAGGCAAAGGCAGGAATGCTTTTCAATGATACTGACTTAAGAGGCCTTGCTGACAGCATGCGTTTTATTTTTGACAGCGGTTCTGAAGATAAGGCCATGCTGGAGTCTTTCGGAATTTCGACAAGCTCCAACTATGGCGATAACGGTAAGCTGGTATTTGATGAAACAAAGTTCCGGGCAGCTCTTGAATCCAATGCAGGAGATCTGCAAAAGTTATTTACCAAGACTGCGGATTCCACAACAGGAGAAAAGGGCGGAGTTATGGCTCGTATCACTTCAATAACTGAAAAATATGCGTCCATTACAGGCGTTACCAAGGGTATATTAATTGAAAGGGCCGGTTCCATTTACTCGCCTACCAGCATCCTGTCCAATTACCTTCAAAAGACTATGAACAGCATTGACGATTACATAGACCGCTTGCAGGGGCAGTTAAAAACAGAGACAGACCGGTATGTGAAGCAGTTCACTACTTTGGAATCATTGATTTCACAAATGAATTCCCAAAGCGGTTGGCTGAGCTCATTCGGCTCATAAGAAATGGCGGTGTAGATCATGGCTTCATACGGATACCAGCATTATAAAGAACAGACAGTGAATACAATGACTCCCGGGGAAATGCTCAATCTTCTTTATGATGAATTGCTTAAACGGCTGACTCGGGCAGAGCTTGCATTAGAGAAAGAAGATTATGAGCTTTTCGAGCAGTCTGTTCAGCGGGCGGTGGATATCGTCACTTATTTAAAGGATACTTTGAATTATAATTATGAAATCAGTGCTGAACTGAGACGGATGTATGATTTTTTTCTGTATGAGTTTAGCCGGATAAGGGCTGGAAGAAATTCAGATGTGATAGAAGAGGTCAGGCCCTTGATTATTGATCTGCGTGAAGCATTTAAGGAAGCGCAGCGATTAAACAGCTAGAAACGCCGGCCTGGAGGGGAGGAAGCATTCCTCTCCGGCCGTTTTATTATTTAAGTATGTGGATTGGGGGATAACATGGACGATTCGATGCTGATTGAGATTCTAAAAGAAATGCAGAATAAATATCAATGTATTGTAGAAATAGAGCGCATTACTCAGGAAATTGGGGAATCCCTGTCCCGAAATGACCGGACTTCCGTGCAGCTCCTTCTGGGAATGCGACAGGAAGTAATGGATAAGGCGGATATCCATGAAAGGAATATGAACTGTCTTGTATCAGTCCTGCCTCCTATGGAAGCAGCCCAGGTCAGGGATTGGTCAAGAGGAAATGATGACCACAAGCCTGTCAGCCCTGTGGCTGAGAAGCTTGTGGAAAGAGGAAAAAATTTCCAGTTCGTGCGGAAACGGGTCATTGAGATGGACCGCCATATAAGTACCCGCCTGGCCGGAAAAGACTCCTACTACAAACCTTAATGAACGGGATCCGGGAGGCCGATTGTCCATAAAGGTCCTCCGCTTCCTGAACGGTAGTTTAATTCTTGGAAAATCAAAGAGGAATCCCAGTCAAATTTTGTATTATCGTAGTTGTTAGGGTCAGCGATCCGGAACTTACCCTCTCCCATGGAGCGGGTGATAATGATAAAATGCCCCTGCTGGGTAAAATGGCCTTTTTTCATAAGGGCAACAACCAGATGCCCGGAATCCAGGGAATTTTCAAGCCCCTGAACGGTATAATCTTTCAGCGGTACGGCTTTCAGCCCATAGGCGGAAGCGCTGTCAGTGATTAATCTGTGGTAGGAACCTTGACTGGGGCACCAGCCGTTATTCTGAGCGGCCCAGGCGGCCACGTCAGAGGGAAGCACTTGATTGCCTGTAAAACTGGTGATCAGCATAGCCATGACCGTAGGGCCGCAGCCATAGGTGGAAAGAGGGTCTTTTCCTCCATAAAGAAAGTTACCCCATCTGGCATCCCCTTGATTATAATAAGTAAGAGGACCGGATGCACTGTCAAGCATGACATCGTATTTTCCTTCCTGGGGAATTTCGGCCGCCGCAGGCTGGGAGCTTATCTCTGGGGGTACATGAGAAACAGCCGCAGCTTCCCCGCTGATTTGGCCGTTAAATGAAAAAAACGTGGCAAATGGAACAGCGGCTAAGAATATAGTTTTAAATAGGATAGAATAGAATCTGGTCACTTAATTCACCTTTTCTATGGTAAAGATATTAGTTTCATGTCTACAATAGTTATCGAACGGATATCCGGTAAAGTTAAGATTATTATAAAAAAACCGGTATATAAAACTGGAAATATTTAAAAGGAAAAAGCTGCGGCAATTAAAAGAATCATTTGGATTCATTGTCTCGCATAACAGTTAATTAGATATTAAATTGCCGGCGGCAAGAAATGACCGGTTGATTGAGGATGGAAAATGAATGAGTAAAGGATATGAAGAGCGGTATTTAATATTATTACTGTCGGCGATATTGAACCAAAAGCCCTCTCCGGAGCCGCTGCGCCCTCCGGATTGGGATAAGATGTTCCGGCTGGCTGATTATCATAATGTGGCTCATGCCGTTTATTATGGAATCATGGGACTGGAGGAGAATATCCCTCAGGCCATACGTCAGCGTTTCTTTGACAAATACCTGGAAGCAGTTCATCGAACTGACCGGTTGAGGGCAGGAGAAAAACAGATGCTGGCCCTTTTGGAACGAAATAAGGTCAATTGCTTTGTTTTAAGGTATTCTGATACTGTCAAATACTATCCCATTGAGGAGATGTGCTGCAGGGAATTTATTGAGATTGGTACGGATAAAAAATATGGGCGGTCAATTGGAGACATTCTGGAAAGGGCGGATTATGAGGAACGCCATACAGAGGAGCGGGGACATTTGTATTACCGGGTACCTGGAATCAGGATTTTATATTACACCCACAACATGTTTTTCAGCAAACCCATGAGAAAATATTTTAAAAGCCTGCTGACCGCTTTACCTAATAGAAAAGGGTATAAGTATGTACGTGATATGACTCCTGATAACCAATATCTCTTTCTCATGTGCAGGCTGACTGACTGCTATGCCAGGGGAGAGATCAGCATGAACCAGATCATGGACTTTTGGGTGTTTTACAAAAAATATGGAGAAGTTTTTTCCTGGCCATATATCTATGAAAAGTTAAAAAAGCTTAAAATTGCAGATTTTGCAGAAAAACTGGAATATCTTATACTCCGCTGGTTTGGTACCGGGGCGGGGATCGAGAATACAGAGATCTATGATGCCATGGAGTCTTATATCCTGACCAAGGGATCGGAGGGAAGGGAGATCAGCTCCCAATTTCTTCCTCTGATTAAAACAGTTGCAGACTGCTATGCCAGAGACAGGAGAGCGGAAAAGTTCAGAAAAATAATTAAATGGCTGTTTCCTGACAGAAGATATATGGAAACCATTTATCCGGCTCTGGGAAATATGGGGGTTCTCCTGCCTCTTTTCTGGCTTATGCGCCTTGGGCGGTATTCCATAAGATCCGTTTTCCATGGGGCAAAAGAAAAGATACTCTTAAGGCTTGTTGTGATGTTTCCTTTTTTAAAAAGGATTGATGTCTGGATAAAAAATAAAAGATTAAATAAGCAGAAAAAAGATAGGGAACATGTGGCTGATCAGCCATTGGAAGCAGGGGATCAGGAACAGGCGAAAGAAAAAACAGCGGAAATACCGAAGTGAATCAGGTATCTCCGCTGTTTTTACGTTCATTGATCAAATCTTTGATTTTGGATATTGAGCCGGCGCTCAGAGAAATGGAGGCTGCTTCCTGATTTGCAGAGGCCGCTTCAATTAACTCTGTGCGCAAAATGGATACATCTCTTGGCGCGTCAATGGCCAGCTTTACCCAGTCATTTCCAATCTCCAGAACGGTTATGCTGATATTGTCTCCAATGGTGAGCGACTGCTCTTTTTTTCTTTGAAGTATAAGCATCCTAATCCTCCTTTTTTACGAAATCTTTAATCAGATGTCGAAATTGATATAGTGGATTATCCAGGATTACCTGTCTGGCTTCACGATTTTCAATATTTACAGCAATGGGACATTTTAAGTTCACAGTGCTGTGATCCATGGAATCATGGATCACGCATATCACGTAGTAAGAAATTCCGTCGTCCTCTTGAGATACATTTAAAAGTTTTCTGTCTTCCTCGGATAATACAGGAGCATAATCAGCATATAGCTGGAATGGATTCATGAGGATAAATGAAACGCTAAAATCCTCTACAGATTGAAGGCAGATCAACGCATCACTGTTATCCTGAAAGGCTAGGGGAACATAATTCTTCAAATGGGTAAAACCAAATAATCCATCAGAAAAGTGTATCAATTCATTTTCAGAACAGGAAATAGTGTCAAAATATTGTGTTTGGATTTCCATGGGTACCTCCCAGAGTATAGGATTAAGCAAGCACATCTACCGGAGTGTGGTTGAAAAAGTCAGCGGCGCTGGGGGGAACATAGATCGGCTTGCCGATATATTCGATTTGTACATCAGGCATTTGAGTGATTGACAGCTCCACCTTGCCTGGAATAAATTCAAAATCCCCATTTGCAACTTTTAAATCAAAGCTTAACTTATCCATTTGATATTTGATATTTAAATCAGGATCGGACCACTGAATGTCAGGGCCTGTAGTGGGAAGAAATTGTAAACCAAATTCTCCTGTGGGCATTTGAGCGCGCTGGCTGATAATCTGGTCAAGTGGGTTTGAAATTCTGGGATCTAACAAAAGCGCTCCCTCCTCTGCATAGTTTGCGGTAGCTTCCGACGCGGCAGCCTTTCCGTAAGAAGCTGATTGGCGAACGCTTTCCATAGTGGTTGGACAAACAGAATTACGCGCATTGTAAGTATCGATGAACACTTTAATGGGCTGGCTTTCTATAGATCTATCCCCTTTTTCCCTGTTCATCTGGAGTTCGGCTGTTGAACGTTTGTATTCCAGCCTGGCTTTTTGAATCTTTAGTTCATATTTAAGCGGTATGGTCGTTATTCGAAGCAATGGTTCCATATGAGACACCTCCAATCATGCTTAACGCATAAAATCAATAAAAGATGGTGACAAGATACTGGTTCCAACTTTTAAGGCTGCATTGTAGGCGTACTGATTCCACATATAATCGGTAATTGCAGCCGCAGGGTCAATTCCCTCCACCTTTTCCATCTGCTCCTGCAAGGAAATATCGGCATTCTCTAATCGATCCTTTGTTGTAGTCAGGAATTCTGACTTGACGCCTAAATCGGTAATTCCGTTCATTATGTTTGTGCTTACACTCTTAAACTTATTCATAAGCTTTCCAAAAGCATCTGCATCAAAGTTTTCTTCTTCTAATGCATCAGCCAATTGACCGGCTAAAACAATGGCATTGTTGCTCATTCCATCCTTGTCTTTCCCATATCCGATTGCTTTAATGCCTGGAAGGGAAATGTTAAATGCGCTGGAAGGAACTACCTGGTCAGCCTCATCAAGGGACAGTCCCATGCCCAGGTCAACGTAGAGCTTTTCATTGGACAGATTGGTAAGGCTGGCGTAATTAGAGGTATTCTGAGCTGCATCTACATCAATACCCCGGTAGGTAAGGGTTTTGTTATCGGAAGACAAATTAAAAGGAGCGTTTTTTCCATCGGACCCTGCGAATAAAAAGGTGTCCTCGTATGTAGCATTAAGGCTTAAAACCATGGATTTCTGGTATTGGCGGATAGCGGAAGCAAAGGTCTGTCTTGTTTCCTTTGTCTGCTTATCACCGCTCATGGCCTGAACATTGTAATCCTCGCTGATTGTCTTAACGATGTTGGATACCTGGGTAAGAGCGCCTTCCTGCCCGTCCAGGCGGGACTGTATATCCGTCAGCATACTTAAGTTATCCTGGATTTTATAATATTTACGGTGAAGCTGGGAGGCACGGGCTGCTGAACCAGGATCCTCTGCCACGCTGTTAAAACTGCGCTGGGTCATAACACGGGTCCTGGACAGATTCAAATTATCTATTGTGGTTGAAAGATTGCTCTTATAGTCTCTTAATATCGCATTCGTTGTAATTCTCATTTTATTACCTCCTATCTGCCGACGATTCCTGTATTGTTGATCAAAACGTTCAGTATTTCATCAAGAGTGGTCATAAGACGTGCGGCAGCCGTATAGGACCTTTGATACTGCATGAGGTTGATACCCTCTTCATCTAAGGAAACTCCGGATACGGAATCCTTACTGTTGGCAGTCTGTTTAAGAACAGATACATGATTGGTCAGAATCGCCTTATTGGCGGAACTGTCAATACCCTGTATATTCTCCAGGTTGGAATAGCATTGGGAGAAATTACCGTTGTAGTAAGTCAGAGATCCGGTCTGAGGTATGCCGTTCTTATCCTTATAAGTATATTCATATTTAAAATCCCTTTCCTCGGTCAGAGATTTTATCATCCGGATAATGTTGTCATTGGCAGTTGAACCGGCATTTTCATCGTGAGAGGAAATAATATGGATGGTGTTGTTCATCCAGTCGTCAGAGATTTTAATATTGTTTGCCGTAAAGGTCTTACTGCCGTCAGAGGTTTTAAATAGATCAAAATTCTTAATGTTGAGAGGATCTGCCTTATAAGTAAGGGAGAAGTCCAAGCCATTCCCTGCTTTTATGCTGGTGCTGTTAATTTCAGTACCTGCTGTCAGAGGAGCAGTGCTGGTCCATGTAAGCTTTCCTGTACCGGACTGATAAGCCCAGGTGCCTGGAGTAGCAGAACCGTTTACCGTCATATTGGGAGCGTCAGTGTCCAACTGGGCAGCCAGATTCACCAGACTTCCTTCAAGATTGGAGCCGATGGCAATGGTACCGCCTGTGCCGTCCCCAAATGTATAGGTTTGGCCGTTTATGCTTATTTTTTCCTTATTTAAGAAATTTCCCGTGGAGTTTAAAAAGCTTAAACTGTATTCTGCTTTTTCAGAACCGGTACTGGTCAATTCCTTGGCAACACCGTTGGTGGGAATCCCCGTAGCTCCTGTGTAAGGGAACGTATTTGTATTCAGCTTGTTTAATGTCTGGGCAAAGGTCTGCACAAAGGCATCAAAGGATTTTTCATAATAGCCGATTCCCCTGTAATCAGTTGCCGGACTGTCCAGTTCTCCGGACTTGTTTAACACATCCACCAGGCCCTTTAAAGACCCTTCCTTGAGATACCCGGTGATATCTGTTTTTAAAGAAGAGACATTAGCGCCGGCAGGGAAATCACTGGCAGGAATAAGGGAAATAGAAACACTTCCATTGTAATTGCCGTCTATGCCTTTGTCCCGTTCTAAGGAAAGGGAGGCAAAATTTTCTCCATGTTCGCCTGCGGTAAGATTGTATATTGCTCCGTCAGATCCGGTGAATTTCACTACCGGGTAACTAAGTCTTGAATCGCTGGATATGGCCACTTCCTTGTATGAAACGCTGATGGGAAGATAGGAGGCCAGTTCATCCAGCTTTAAATTCCTTTGATCCTGAAGCTCAAGAGCCGGATTACCAAGAACCTGGCTTTTCCAGATGGCATCATTTAATTCTCCGAGATCGGAAAGAAGTCCGTTTACGGTTGGGATATCTGTGTTTTCCAGGCCGCTGATGGTTTCCTCCCGGACACTGCTTAAGTCAGCGGACTTTTGATGAATGTAATTTAAGAGAACCTGACATCTGGAACGCACGATGCTGTCAAATTCGCCGTTATTTGCGTTGGAGGACAGCTTGTCCAAGCTGCTGCTTAAATCGCTGAGAGCCTTCTTCAAAGCTTCCTTATCTGTTTCGTCAAAAATATCCGCCAACTGATCCAGGGTTCCCTGGTGAGCATCGGCGGTGCCTACCTTGGCAATCTGGTTCCGATACTGTACATCTAGAAAAGGATCACGTACCTGGGAGATTCCTGTGATTTCAACGCCATAACCAATTTTTGAAGCGGGACCGGTGCTTACCACATCACCGCCTCTTAAATTAAGGCTTACAAGATCTACCTGCTGCTTGGTGTAACCTGCTGTGTTAATGTTTGCTATATTCTGTCCGGTCACATCAAGGGCACGCTGGCTGGCACTCATGGCTAGCTGGGCGATGGTAAAACCGGAGAACGTTGATCGTGTCATAATAGTCCCTCCCATTTCGCGTTATCTGCAGTTATGACCTTGTGGGAATTGCTAAGTTCCTTATTTATCATGTGAAGATTTATTTCAATCATGGAGCGGGCGCTTTCGTTTATCTCCTGAAACTGGCGTACCTGAAATGTGAGTGAGTCAAAAAGCTTTTTTAGCTGGTTGTGCTCCGCTCCTGATGTTTTTGAAAGAATCTGCTGAAATGTATCATTTTTGTAGCCAAGCTGCTCCTGGCATGTTTCCCGTTTCTTATCAAGGCCTCTTAGCTTTAAAATGGCGGCCTGTTCCTGATTCATACAATCCTCCACATGAGTGATCCTGTTTTTTGCCGCAGCCTCCAGCTTTGATTGTTCAATGTTAATCAGTTCCTGAAACAGTTGGATCAAATCCTCGATCACAGCAATAAAGTCATTCATGGAAGTCTGCTCCTTTGTATAAAAGAATCTTTTCAGCAATCTTATTGGCATCTACCTGGTAAGTTCCATCGTCGATTCTTTGCTTTAAGCTGTCCAGCTTTTCTCCGGAAGAGGGCTGCTTCACTTCTTTCATGAGAAGATTTTTTATTTCGGCTGCAAACTTGGAATCCATTGCCTCCAGAGAAGTGGAACGTATGGTGATTTCATCATATTTGTTTTTTACGGATTCCGAAGCATTGGTCCCGGTCTGATCCTGATTTTGTCGTATCATGGATGTATTATACAGCGTATTGAAAAAGTTCGATGAAATACGCATGGAATTACTCCTTTCTGAGAGCTGAAAAAACAGTTGTTTCTTTGCTACATTTATAATATCGTCACTTTGAAGGAAATATTAACTTTGGAATGCGTAATTTCTTAAATTAAAGCGTATATAAATGCTTTAGCAGTACATTGGAAATATTGGAACAGGCAGTCTGAATGGTAACGGCTCCAATATTATAGGCCACCATGGGCATTCCATAGACAACGCAGCTTTCCGCATCCTGACCGATGGTAAAGGCACCTTTTTTCTTCATTTTGAGAAGCCCATCCGCTCCGTCACGTCCCATACCGGTCATGATGATCCCTACCGAGGAAGCGCCCGCCGCATCGGCTACGGATTGAAACAGCACATCAACAGAAGGACGGTGTCCGCTGACCTTTTCCCCGGAGTAGCAGCTTACGGTGTAGCGGCCACCTGTACGGATGACCTTCATCTGCAGGTCTCCTGGGGCGATAAGCACCTGGCCTCTTTCCACCACATCACCGGTTTGGGCCTCTTTTACATTCATCTGGCATAAGTGGTTTAAACGGTCTGCATACATTTTTGTAAATCCTTCCGGCATATGCTGGGTGACCACAATACCGGGAGTATCTGGGGGGAGATCCTTTAAGACCTGAAGCGTAGCCTCTGTTCCGCCCGTAGAAGCCCCTATGGCAATCACCGTATTGCAGGCATTGAGGCTGAATGGCCTTTGGGTGCCCATAAGCTTCTGGGAAACAATGGGAGAAGGAGCTGCGGCAGGAACTCTGATCCTGGCCCGGGAAGCAATGAATATTTTGCTTATTAACGTGTTTATAAAAGTACTGGCAGTGTTGCTGGCTGACATGTCTGGTTTTCTGACAAAATCCACGGCTCCGGCAGAAAGGGCCTCAAATACATTTAAATTAAGGGATGATACCAGGATGACAGGAACCGGATGTTTCGGCAAAAGTTTTTTTACAAAGTCAATGCCGTTTAACCGGGGCATTTCCACATCCACCGTGACAACGTCAGGTTTTAACGCCGGTATTTTTCGTTCTGCATCAAAGGCGTCAATGGCATATCCAACAACTTCAATATGAGGATTCTGAGATAGGTTATCGATCAGCACCTTGCGAAACAGCAGGGAATCATCTACTACAAAAACTCGGATTTTTTCGTTCATAATCTACTCCATTCTATGCGGATAATAAAAGCGCATACAGGCAGATGTAAAGAGTTTTACATATTCCTGATATTTAATTATAAATCTGTGTAATATAAAATCCATTTGCGGAAGAGAAAACACCGGCAAATAGATTTTATATTACACAGATTATTCTTTTCGGTATGTTGCGGGCATTAAGTACTTATAAGGTGTTTTCTCCTTATTAATCGTTTCTGAATGTCCAATGAGAAGATAGCCTCCCGGTGCAGTTGCATCATAGAAACGCTGGATCAGCGCATCTTTGGTGCTCTGGTCAAAATAAATCATTACGTTTCTGCAAAAGATAACGTCAAATTTAAGCCGGAAGTGAATGGGGTCCATCAAATTGAAGGTTTGGAAAATTACGTTTGATTTTATTGCAGGTGCTACGGAATAGATACCCTGTTCCGAGGTTTTAACAAAATATTTGGACTTCCAGGCAGGAGAAAGGTTTTTAAGGGAGTCTTCATCGTATACCGCTTCCTTTGCAGCCTTTAAGGCATTCTGGGAAATGTCAGTGGCCAGAACCCGGGTGTCCCAGAGGGCGGCCTGCGCCCCCAGGGTCTCCTTGATGATCATTGAAATTGTGTAAGGCTCCTCACCGGAAGAGCAGCCGGCGCTCCATATGCTTAAAACCTTATTTTTCTTTGTATTTAACAGATAAGGGAGTATCGTATCCCGAAAGAGCTTAAAATGGGCTTCTTCCCTCATAAAATAGGTATAATTCGTTGTAAGCTTGTTTAGCATGACTTCTAAGTCAGCCGGATTCTTGGATGAGATGACATGGTCAATGTAATCCGTAAAGGAGGTGTATCCCAGGGATATGATGGTGTTTGACAACCGTCCCATAATCAACTGCATCTTTTTTGAAAGATCAATTCCATAATTTTTTTTCACGAACTGAACCAGCCGTGTAAAGTCTTGCTGTGAAAGTGTTAGCATAAGAAGTCGTCCTTTATGAGTTATTAACTAGAGTTTCACAATCCAGAAGCAGGACAACGTGATTGTCCGGCAGGGATATCATACCGCTTACCAGATCTTCCCGGTTATTGGCGGGAACTGGGGAAATGCTGGAATAGTCAATGTCCAGAACCTGATCTACGGCATCTACGATGACTCCGATAAAAACGGAATCCACATTCAGAACGATGACGCAGGTGGTGTTGGTGTATTCAATGGCCGGTTTGCCAAGTCTTAAGCGGATATCAATGATCGGAACGATCTGGCCTCTTAAGTTGATGATTCCCTTTACATAGCCTGGCATCATAGGCATGGGGGTGATTGCATGGTTGGTGATGATCTCAATGATATAATTGGTGCTTACACCAAAAATCAGGTTATCTGTGCGAAAGGTTAAGTAGCGTTCCATAGTCTCTGGCCCGCTGGAAATAAAACCGTCCTCTGTATAATTATCTGCACCAGACATGGCTGTTCTTGTATTCTCTGCTGACATTTGTATTCCTCCAATTCCCAAATTAGTATTGATTATGTGCTGCAGCATACAGATTTAAAACGTCTAATATGATGCTGATATTGCCGTCGCCCAGAATGGTACATCCGCTGATTCCCGAATCCTTGATGTTGAAGCTGTTTAAGTATACGGGAAGCGGTTTTACAACCACCTGCTGTTCTCCCAGAAGATCATCTACAAAAAGGCAATAGGACTTGTCGCCGGATTCCACCCATACAAGGATTCCATCCTCAATGCTGGTGATTTCCGTTTCAATGTTGTAAAGCCTGTGAATGCGGATGATGGGGTAGAACTGGTTCATACATTTGATGATCTCATTGCCTTCCGTATCGTAGATCACCTCTTCGTTCTTCACCTTAAAGGACTGGCGGATGTTGGCGATGGGGATGGTAAAGACAGATTTTCCAACTGAGATTTCCATACCGTCCACAATAGCCATGGTAAGAGGGATTTTTAAAGTGGTGCACATTCCCTTTCCTAATTCGCTGGAAATGGTGATGGTGCCGCCGATGTTCTCAACGTTTTTCTTAACAACATCCATGCCGACTCCACGGCCGGAAAATTCAGTAACCACTTCGTTGGTGGAAAAACCGGGAGCAAGAAGGAGGGCCAGGATTTCTTTATGGGTGTATTCGCTTTCGGGCTTTGTGAGAACGCCGTTTTTCTTAGCTTTTGCCAGAACTCCCGCAGGGTTGACTCCCCGTCCGTCATCGCTGATGGAGATGATTACTTCATTGGTCGTATGGCTTGCGGAAAGAGTCAGCTCTCCCTGAGGATTTTTCCCCACGGCAATACGTTCTTCGGCAGTCTCTTCAATTCCGTGGTCCATGGAGTTGCGGACAATATGCATGATGGGATCACCGATGCTGTCAACGATGGATTTGTCCACTTCCGTGTTCTCGCCGATGATGGTCAGGCGCACATCCTTTTTAAGCTTTTGCTTCATATCCCGGACGATCCGGTTCATTTTCTGGAACACGCCGGATATGGGCACCATGCGCAGGGACATGACAATATCCTGGAGGTCATCGGTCAGCTTGCGAAGCTGTCTTGTAGCCTTTAAAAAGCTGTCTAAGTTTTTCAGGTTCTGGATCTCCGGAGAGGAGGTCACCATGGATTCCGTAATGACGATTTCCCCTACAATGGCAACCAGGTTATCCAGCTTTGTTAAATTCACGCTGATTAAGTTCTGTTTGCTGGGCATCTGGTGTCCGGCGTTTGCGGCGGGAGTGCTGGGGGCTCCGGCACTTTCATGGTCAGAGGCCGCGGAAGATGCCGGCACGTTCTGGGCTTCCGCCGTTGCGGAGGTTTTTGCCCGCACATTTTCAATAAGCTCATAGGAACGGATATTGTTTAAGTTATTGATTTGGGAGATTGCAATGTCCGCATCCTTGCGGGAAATAAAGGTCAGGAAAAAGCCCTTTTCAATGATGGAACTGCTGCTCTGGCTGTTGGTTTCCACATCCTCCGGATAAAAGCTAAATTCCAGTCCGGATTCTTTTAATGTGCTTATCAGCATAAATGCGCGAAGATTTTCCATCCCGCAGCCTTCGTCATAGAAGATCCTCAGGAAGAAAGGAGCCTTGTCATCGGGACAGTCTGCCAGATCCATCCGGACCTCCTCCAGGTTGACAGCCGGAGCTTCAGGGGCGGTTGTGGCAGTGGATTCCTGGGCTTTAGGAGCTTTCTGGCTTTTTTCCTTTTTTCCGGTCTCGTTATTATCCTTACTGATTTTTTTCAAGAAACTATTAATTTCCTGAGTCAGATGGTCGACATTATCACTAAGTGGCTCATTGTTTTCTACTTTTGAAACTTCAGCACGAAGCATATCAGTAGAACGGAACATTAAGTCAAAAAGGGTGCTTTTGTGAGAAATGTCAAGGGAATCCAGACCGTTCTCACGAATAAAAAAGAATAAATCTTCAATGTGGTGGGCGATCTGCATCAGGGAAGTGAACTCCATCATAGCGGAAGAACCCTTGACGGTGTGCATGATACGAAAGATTTCGTTCACATCATCCACCGTAAAATCTCCAGCCTTTTCGGCTTCTATCAGCAGTTCGTCCAATTGCTCCAGAAGAGAATTGGTTTCAAAGAGATACATATCAAGCATATTTTCCATGCCGTTATCCATAATATTTACACCGCCTTGTTTAGTTTAGTATATATCTATTTATCGGTATGGTTGGATAAAAAATAATAGTAAATTAAATAACCTTTGGAAAAAATATGTAAAACACCAGATAGATGGAGGCATAGTATGGCAGATATTTTGAAAGTTACAACACCGCTTTCCGGTTATGATAATTCGACGATAAAAAACAACCCCCAGGCCGGCCAGGGAGTCCATATCCAGAATCCTGTAGACCCTTCAAAGGTGATGAGAGGGGATAACCGCTCTGATTCCGGAGGAAACGGGGAACAGCAGTTGGCATTCCAGTACGGGTCAAATTTTGGCGCGTTTCTTAACCTGGTAAAAAATATACCGGATCTTTCCAAAATATTTACCGATATTTTTTTTCAGGGAGAAGAAGCTTTGGCAGGGGGAGTCATGGGAGAGGAAGCAGCGCAGAAGATCGCTTCCTTTTTTGAGGCAACCCAGATGCAGGCCGAAGATATCCTGCCCTTTATAAAGGAACAGACCGAATCGGCGGTCCGCTTTAACGGAGGTATTTTTGACCAGCTCCGTCAAGTGATGGCGGAAACGACTTCTGTGGATTTAAAAGCAGAAGTTTTAAATTTTGTTAGAAAATTCAGTGATATGTCTTCCGGAAAGCACATACTTCATGATATATTTAATACAGTGAAGGATATGGAGGCATATGTTTTTAAGCAGACGAGAGAGCAGATAGAGGCTTTGTTAAAGGAACTGGACTTATCTGCACCCGAAGGACAGACTTCTCAGAACAGTGCGCTTCTAAAGGAAAAGCTCCTTCCCTTTCTGGGCCGCTATATTGCGATGAATCACGATATGGGGACCATACGGGATAAGATATCCCTTTTAACGGTGCTGATAGCCAGATATGAAAATGGGGACAAGGGAGAGGTTCTTCAGTCCTTTTCCAGGCTGACGGGTTATCAGGGATTCCGTAAATTTTTCGGATCCATGACAATGGAGCAGTTCGGTGAACTTCTTAATCAGGTGGATATGGAGCAGGCGGCAGGGAAAAACCAGTGGGCGGATAAGTTTGTGGATTTTCTGAAAACCGGTGTCAAAGGGGATACCGGCCTTGAGAATAAGCAGATGTTTCAGAATATGCTCCATTCCATGGTTTTAAATGAAAGCGTTTATATGCCCCTTTTGCATCTGGCATTCCCCATGAATGTAAACGGACGGAAACTGTTCTCCGAGATGTGGATCGATCCTGATGAAGAGGGCAGCAGCACCCAGGCCGGGGCAAGGCATACGGCCAGAATTTTCATTAAATTCGATATCAGGGAATTGGGCCAGTTTAAGCTGCTGCTTTTTTATGGGGACAATGCGGCCTCCTTACAGCTTTATTATCCAGAAAGAATGCAAAAATCAGAGGCCAATATCCATAAGGGACTTAAGAATATCCTTGACCGGCATCACTTCCGGGCGGATAACATATATCTTCAGGCAGGGGGCGGACCTTCCTCCCCGGTAGAGGTATTTCCCAAAATCCATGAAAGGAAGAATTCCGTTGATGTCAGAATTTAGAAACACGTTAAATAAAAAGGCAGTTGCATTGAAGTATGACGATGCAAAGAATTCTGCTCCGGTTATTGTGGCCTCAGGTATGGGGTATATGGCGGAGAAAATAATAGAGACTGCCAATGAAAGCGGTGTGCCCGTTTATGAGGATAATTCCCTGGCAACCATTCTGACCCAGCTTGAGCTTGGGAGCCAGGTGCCGGAAGAATTATATCAGGCAATCGTGGATATCTATCTTTATCTCCTGGATTATGTGCCAGGTCCGGTGGAAAAACCAGAACCGGAGCATATAAAGGAAATAGAGGAAGAAGAAATAATAATTGAGGAAACGGTGGAGTAGGGTATGTTTATTGAATGTGAAAAAGCATGTGTTTATACTTTAGATGGTGTCTTTATTGCAGAAGTGAAGGTAGTTGATTCCCATAAGTCCAGCATGGGACTCATCTTTGAAGAGGAAGATGTGGATAAGGTTAACACAGAATCCGTGATCGTATTTTATGACAGTGTTCAGGGGCTTGTTACATGTAAATGCCGTTTGTCCGGAAGGGTGAAGATCAATGGCGACGAAAGCGGAGAAATCGGAAATGCGATCTATAAGGTTCCATGCCTGATCGACGAATTGATCGGCATAGAACAAAGACGCCGCGACCTTAAGGTCAGGGTATCGATTCCTGTCACCCTGGAGACTGCGGATGCAGACGGAAAGGTTACACACATAGCTGCTAAAGCAAAAGATATAAGCGCAGGGGGGATTGGGCTGGAAGCGGCTGTTGAATTAAAGGAGTCCCAGATCTTTTCTCTTCTGTTTGAAACTGATCACGACTGTACCAGGCTCAAGGCTTCTATTTTATGGGTGGAAAAAATATCAGATGAGAATGAGCCGCCCCGTTACCGGTATGGCAGCCGTTTCTTTGATATGACTACTTATCAGGAATCCATGGTCAGAAGATTCACATTCCTGGAACAACTTAAAAGAAGAAAGATACAATAATTGTTTATGGAGAAACCTTATTGAAATTTATAAATTGCAAAGCAAAGGTGTGTTAGTTAAAAGGAGCGATTACATGAAACAACAAAAGAGGGGATTGGGCATAGCCGTAATTATAGCTTTATGTCTGTGTCTGTTCCCTGAAAAAGCAATGGCAACGGAGTCTATCAATTCAATCAGCATCAAAGTGGTACTTAATATTGAGGCAGGGGACCGTTTGCCTGATATACAGATTGATAAAACCAGCGGGGACTGCTATGTGACTTCCGGGGATAAAAGATACACTGTCAGGGAAGCGGAGTGGGTTACCTCCACTTCAAAAGACTTAACGGTAGGAGAAGAACCCAGGATGAATGTGACTCTCACCCCTTCCGATGAATACGACGCTTATTTTAAATCCTCTTATGAAGCTACAAAGATGAAAATCACGGGAGGTTCCTATGTCAGTGCAAAACGCAAGGGCAGCGACCTAATTGTGACCTTAAGGACGAAACCCGTCAAAGGCCTGTATGCGGAACCGGAAGATGTGGGCTGGAAGGATACAAGGCTTGGCCAGGCCGTCTGGTCGAAAGGGGATAACACTTCAGGCGCTTATGAATTGTGGCTTTACTGCGGAAAAAAGCTTATTTTGAAAAAAGAGCAGGTAAAAGCCACCTCCTATAATTTCTATCCCTATATGACAGAGGAGGGAACCTATTCTTACAAGATCCGTTCTGTTCCTTTTAAACAGGAAGAACTGAAGAATGGAAAGAAAAGCGGCTGGGTGGAGTCTGACGAACTGGTCATCAGGGACCGGGATGTCTCCGATGGAACAGGGAAAGAATCAGATACGGTTGCCGGCGGGACAAACAGCACGGGAGTAAAAGAGGGCTGGGATCAGCAGTCGGGAGTATGGTACTACCGGTATGCCGATGGAACGGTCCAGGCTAATTCCTGGCTGGTGCTTGATAATGTGTGGTACCGTTTTGACCAGGAAGGGAAGATGGTGACCGGATGGTTTATCCTGAATTCCGATATCTATTATATGAATTCTAAAGGCGCCACGGTGACCGGATGGAATAATATTAATGGTACATGGTATTATTTTTACCCGGACAACGGTTACGAAGCCCCTATGGGAGCCGCTGCAACGGACTGGCAGGTCATAGACGGCTATTATTACTATTTTAACAGCCAGGGCGCTATGCAGAAGGGCTGGCTTAACCAGGCGGGAAGATGGTATTATCTGAATGCCATTCAGGGAAACCTGGAGGGAGCTATGCTAAAGGGCTGGATCATCAGGAACGGATATACATATTTTACCGGAGAGGATGGAGTCATGGTAACAGGCTGGCAGAAGATCGACGGGCTGTGGCGCTATTTTAATCAGGATGGCACCATGGCTGTTAATACGGTGATCAACGGATTTCCGGTGAATGAGGATGGGGTATGGGTACAATGATGAGAGAGAAAAGAAGAAAACTGTATTCTGTGTTCCTGGCTGTATTCACGGCGGTGCTGACATGTTTGCCGGCAGTAAAAACCTATGGTGCCGATTCCGTAGTGATCCGAAGCGTGAATCTTAAGTTTGACAGCCAGTATGGAAATGAAGAAATACTCATGCCGGGGATTTCTGCAACAACTGCCGGAGTATCGGTTAAGGAGGTTATCTGGAAACGGGACATAAGCAAATGGAAAGCAGCGAAAAATGAACGGGCCAGTGTGATTTTAACGTCAGACACCACCATATTTGCAGATGCCTACAACCGGTCTGAGTGCAAGATCACAGGAGCCAAATTTGTTTCTGCAAAAGCTCTGGATAATAATACCCTGGAAGTAAAGGTGGATTATGTTCCTGTAGTAATTTTAGGAAAAACGGCAAGGGCCGGCTGGAGCGACAGCAAAAAGACAAAGGCTGTGTGGGAAAAGGTTGAATTTGCCACAGGATATCAGGTTGCCCTGTATGCAGATGACAAGCTGAAAAAGCGTATTTCCGTGGAAACCAATACAATGGATTTATCTGAATATATGGATAAGGATGCGGTTTATTACTATGAAGTCCGGGCAATCGGTTTTTCCGCTGATGACCGTAAGTATATGAAGGAAGGGGATTATGTCACTTCTGAAGATACCATTATGGAATATGATGGTGATACATCAGGCGTCTGGAAGGGGGATACCTACAAGCAGGAAGACGGGGGGATCCCCAGGAATTCCTGGAAGCAGATATTAAACGACTGGTATTATTTTGACGGGAATGGAATCCGCCAGACAGGCTGGCTCCAATCAGGTCAAAGGTGGTATTACTTAAATCCCAAGGATGGGAAATTGCTTATGGGCTGGCAGTTTGTCAACGGGAAATGGTATTATTTAAATCCAGGAGGAGGAGAAATGCTGACAGGCTGGATACAGCCTCAGCCTGGAGTCTGGTATTTTCTGAATTCAGACGGCAGCATGGCAAGCAGCACTCATGTAGGCGGTTATTGGGTGGATGCTTCAGGAAAATGGATTCAGTAATAGTCAGAAATTGACGGGAGGATTGAATTTTGGCAACGATAGACCAGATAAAGCTGTCCGCCCTTGCAAACGCAAAGGCCGGGCAGGCAGGATATACGGCAGCTTCATCTGCCAAGGGTAATTTTAAACAGGTTTTAAAATCAGTGATAAAAGCGCCGGAAAACCTTGAGGCCATATTTTCAGAGGCTTCTAAAAAATATGGTGTTTCCGAGAAGCTGCTAAAGGCGGTTGCTAAGGCGGAATCGAATTTTAACCCGTCTGCCACTTCAAAGAAGGGGGCGGCCGGAGTGATGCAGTTAATGCCTGCTACTGCCAGATCTTTGGGAGTGGACGACCCTTATGATGCAAGAAGCAACATCATGGGCGGAGCTAAATATTTAAAAGAAAATCTGGAACGGTATAATGGAAATGTGGATCTCACTTTGGCAGCCTATAATGCCGGAAGCAACAATGTGAGCAAATACGGAGGAATCCCTCCATTTAAGGAAACACAGGAGTATGTAAAAAAGGTTAAGAATTATATGGGCTCGGGTGATACTGAAACGTCAGGGTATGCTTCGAATGTATCTAATCCGTTGGAATACCTGACAGGCCAATCCTGGGAAGGGGAAACGGAAAGCCTTGTACCGGAGAAATCCGATTATCTCTATCTGATCGAACTGATGAAGCTTCGGATGCAGATGGCTTCCTACAGTATTTCCAGTCCCCTTGATTCTGATGACTCAACGGTTGGATCAATCTATAATTTATAAAAAGAAAAGCCTAATGGGAAGTCTGAACCAACAGATTTTCCATTAGGCTTTTCTCATATAATATTCAATAACATATCATTCCAGTTATGCATAAGCCCTGCTTGCTGAACCGCTTATTTTTTGGAAATCGCGTCACTTACTTTTATCAAGGCCTCGATAAAATATGATTTTTTAATGGGCTTGAAAACAAAAGGAACATTGGGGCCTAATTCCTGCACCATCTGCAGCGTTTTATCATAGACAAGGGAACTGATAATGATAATTCCTGCTTCCGGATGATGCTCCAGCAGGCGTTTGGAAGCTTCGATACCATCGATTCCAGGCATTATGATATCCATGGTCACAATATCGGGCTTTTCTTTTTCGTAGGCTTCCAGAGCCTCTTCCCCACTTCTGCACTGATAGATTACGTCAAAATTTGTTCCTTTTAGTAACTGTTCTATTTCGTTGCGTGTTACGATTGAATCATCGACAATCATAATTGTTTTTTTCATGATAGCTTCCCTCCTTCTGATCTAATTACTTCCGATCGTAATTTCCCCTTCATTGTTTTTATAAATAATGCTTCTGGAATATTCTTCCTGGACCAGCAGGCTGGAGGAGCCGATTTTGATGCGCACCACTGGAAGGAGCTGCTGGCATTGAATCAGTCCGGACTGCTCCCTGTCGATTACAGTTATTTCATTCAAACGGTTTGTGATCTCCTGTTCCCGAAGGTTCAAATAAGTGGAAGCCTGCTTTAAACTATCCAATAGCTGCTGTTTATCCGGCCTTTGGGTAGTTTCAAGATAAGTAATATTCTTTCTTACCTCCGCCATATTATGGTGGAGCTGATCCAGCTCTCTGGAAAGACGGGAGGATTCTTCCACGTTTTTAGGTACATTGGCAATGATTAATTCAGTGATCAGCCGCCGTACTTTAGAGCCAATGATACGTGCTGTGATGCTGTTGGAAGCCAAAAGGGAGCCGCCGATAATAACTCCCATGCCGGAGGTCACCACAATATCCTGCCCGCTTTCAATTTTGGAGTTAATAATGCTTTCCGCATAGACATTGCCTCCTGCGGAGACGGTGCAGTGCTCCAGGTAACGGCATTTGACGTCAGAATCAGAGGTTAAAACACCGCGTCCGTTTCCCGACATGCCGCTGGCAATGGTAATAGATCCCTGGGCCGTAATCTGGGCACCTTCTACGGAGCCGCGGATGTCAATGTTTCCGGTGGCTTTCACCAAAAAGCCGTTTCTTACGTCTCCTGTGATCAATATGTCTCCGTCATAGTCTAAGTTTCCTGTGCTGTTATCAATATTGCCGTTTATCTTAAGGATAGGATCTACCTGGAATTTTCCATTGGCAAATGTCACATGGCCTGTTCTCTGAGAAATAAGAAGAGTCCGGTCTTCCGTAAGCACAGTATTGCGGCCTCCTGGGATGGGGACATTAGTGCCCTTGATGGTGCAGGGATAGGGCTTTCCGGTTATGGTCATACCATTTTCTCCTGGAACAGCGAGGGTAATGGTGCTGATCACTTCCCCCTCTTTGACGGATTGAATGTTATTTAGTTTTTTATAGTCTACAGACCCGTTTTCCTCTTCCTTAAATTCAAGATTAAGGGTACGTTTAAAATGGTCTTTAATGGACCCGTCGATTCCGTTGCGTGCCAGAATGCCCTTTGCAACCAGTATGGACTGGTCATAAATCTGGTTTTCAACGATTGAGTTCAGCGCGTCCGCTATGATTCCGGTGGATATACGTTCCTGATTAAGCATGGACTTCAAATCTTCTGCTTTTATACTCTCGCCACCGTTAAATGGAGGAATGACATAAATCCATGCGGCCATCTGGTTATTTGAGAGATAAAGATGGGCCTGGGCCGCCTTTGGCTGAGGTTCCAGTTCCTGGGCTGCTTCGGCTGTTCGTTTATAGACATTGGACAATGAGCGCATTTTACTGGAGAACTGAGTGCATTCACTATATAATGCTTCTTCATCCATCCGTACCGTAAGTGGATCATCAAACGGCTCCCATATAAAAGAAGGGGAGGGCGCGTTTTGTTCGATTTCAGAAGGTGCGGTTGCTGCGGCAGAACTATTTTGTTCGGTTGGATCCTCTGCTGTTTTATCAATATTCTCATTTTCGGCTTCTTCAGGCGAAATGACAGCAGTTTCAATGGATTCTTCCGAAGATTCCGCAGAACGTTTTACGTTTTGAAAAAGGCTGAAAAACCCTTTCTTGTTTTTTTCTTTCATTTTCTTCCCCTAACATTAAAAATACCTGCTACCTTTTCCCTGTAAGCAAGTAGTTGGCTGATTTTCCATGGTTTCTTTGGCTGTAGCCAGCAGGCGGCAGGATATGACCGGTCTGGTTTCACAATCAAAGAAATGCTGGCTCCGGTTTCTGGTCATTCCATTCCTATGTATATATAATCAGATGAAATTAGTCTTGAGCCTTTATGGATCAGATCCCCCGGACCAAGCCACGAGAATCTATTTCGCTGGACGTGGGATTTAGTTCTGCCCGGTCTTTTTAAGGCCACACTCTTTGGATTATCCATGGCTGAAAATGATCTGCCATGCTGATTGCCGGATATTGAATTACGGAATACCGGAATCTTTAATCCAAGACGCGTCATAGGAACACCTCCTTCTTCATTACAAATGGGCTATATATTTATATCGGCAAATCATAACATAAATATAACACAATAGTTACCATTTTGGTTACTTTATTTAAAAAAAACATAATTGGTTACACAAAATAGTCACTGGAGTTGAAACTGTGAAACTATATCTGCTGGATATGGTAGTTTCAAGGCTTGGTTTATAAACGAGTTTCTGCGTCTGTATGGAAAATACTGATCTTTTCTCTTTCCTGGTATTTATTGTGTAATAGTCTTACAACAGGGGAAAAGGCACAGGAACCCGGGCTTTTGCTTTGGTTTTATATTTTGTATGTTACCGGGCAAGAATTATCCATGATTGTTTTTAATATCAGCATATAATAGGAGGTTTCATCTTCGGCTTTTTTATAAAGGAAAAAATTATGAAAGCAATTAAAAATAATTGTTGACTTTTGTCGAATGCTTTGGTATGATATAACTCGCCGCTGAAAACGGTGGCAAAATTCCTTCCAAAACACATCGGTGATCGATGAGAAAGTTTTGAAGAAAATGAAAAAAATGGTTGACAAAAACAACCGGACATGATATCCTTTAAAAGTTGCTGCTGCGACAGCGACACGAAAAAAAGCACTTTGAAAACAGAAGATTGAACAGTATGTAAAACCCTGAAAATTCTAATAAAACAAGCCATGTTTGATGGCTTTGAATGAGAACAATTCAGAACAAATACAAGCAATTGTATACGAACCAAACAACAAGTAAAACGGGAAAAAAATTAGCTAGTTTGTTGATTTTGACCCCGGATTGAACCGAATGGCAAGTCCAAGCGGTACGCTCATGAAGCTTTGCTTCATTCGCTACCATTTGCTTCGCAAATGTTCGGAGATTTGCAAAAAAGTCCTTATGAAAGCTCGCTTTCAACAGACTTTTTCACCAATCACCGACCGCTTTCAAAGACTGTATGCTTAAATTTGAGAGTTCGATCCTGGCTCAGGATGAACGCTGGCGGCGTGCTTAACACATGCAAGTCGAGCGAAGC